>JAWOIR010000388.1:0-4591 GCA_046484545.1 Anaerolineales bacterium | reverse complement strand
CTCACACCCCAAAATACGGGAACTTGTCACGGAAATTCTCAAAGAGCCTATCTTTACATTTGCTTAACATTAATGAAGGCGTGCTATAATTTCGAGGAATGAACATGCCGTTTTTTGACCAAATCTTTTCATTGCTTGCCAATGCGCCAGGCAACCTGGTTTATCACCTGGTGCTGGCTTTTTCCATTACCGGCGCGCTGCAAGGCGCTATCATCCAGTTGCGCGCGACGGGGTATCCGCAGGTGCGGCGCATGGTGATTGGCCTGTTCCTTTTGTTGATTGGGCAGGTTGTGCTGTTTCTTGCCAGCGGATTGGCATGGCAGGGGGCCTTTAGCGCCGGGCAAATTCTGCCCAGCCTCGACCGTGCTGTTATCCTGTTTAGTGTTTTGTGGATAATGTGGATGTGGGCTTTCCCGGAACCGGCCCGCGTTTGGGATGCGATTGTCACCGGCCTGAGCCTGGTGACGCTGACCGCGCTGGTATTTGCGATTGTTTCCCAATTCGGGGTCCCCGCCCAGGCCGATTTCAACCTGTCATCCGAGAGCCTGGCCTGGAATATTGCCATCCTGGCTGTGCTTGGCATCGGGATTGTGTTGCTGCTCACGCGCCGCCCGGATGGTTTTGGGCATGGGCTGGCTGTTGCCCTGCTCATCGCCATCGGCTTTGGGCTGGATAGTTTTTGGACCAGCAGCGGCGATTATTCGGGCGTTGTGCGGCTGTTTATCATGGCCGCCTACCCGCTCCTGCTGACCCTTCCGAACCGCTTCCCAACCCCAATCGGCGGCCCGAAAACCCAAACGGTGGCCGTGTTCCAAAAGAATGTGGCTGAGGCGGCTTCCGCCGACCGGCCCAGCCAGATATTGCGCGAGCGCCGACGCTACAGCACCGACCCAAAAACGCTCAACTCCCTGCTGATGCTGGCTGCCGAAGTGAACGCCGAGAAAATCAACCAGTATGTGGCCCGCTCGGTGGCCCAGGCCATGCTGGCTGACCTGTGTTTCCTGATTTTTGTTGGCGAAGACAAGAATACGCTCTTTATCACCAGCGGTTACGACCTGATTCGCGAGGAAAACCTGGATGGCGGCTTGATGAACAAGGACAGCGTGCCGATGCTGGCAAACGCCGTCCTGCGCGGTCGTCCGTTGCGCTTACCGGCCAGCACCACCTCCTCCGATTTGAAGGGCCTGGGCGATATGCTCGGTTTGAGCAGTCCGGGCAATTTGTTGAATGTGCCGATTTCCAACGACCAGGGTACGCTCGGAAGCATCCTGCTGCTCTCGCCGTACTCCAACCGCCTGTGGAGCGCCGACGACCAGGCCTTCCTGAGCAATATCTCTGCTTCGTTCGTGCCGATTATCGAGCGCGGACGGCGAATTGCCGAAATCGACCACCAGCGCGAAATGGCGCAGCAAAGCAACGAAGAGACCCTGGAACAAATGGCGCGCATCCAGGCCAGCAATGATGAACTGACCCAACAGATGGCGGCCATCAAGGAACAGATGGAGCAGGGCGGCGAAACGCAGGAAGAGTACCAGGAAGCCCTGCAAGCCCTGGAAGCCCTGCGAATTGAAAACGAAAAACTCAAGTCACGGTTGGAAGGGGCCAAGAAAGATGACTCCGGTGGCGGTAATGAGTATTACGAAAATGAACTCAAACTGACCCTGGGCGAGGTGGCCCGCCTGCAAAACCAACTGGCCGAAGCCAACATTCAAATCCTGGAACTCGAAAAACAGCCCAGCGGAAAACTCTCCAGCGACCAGGCAGAGGTCATTGCCTCGATTGCCCAGGAATTGCGCCAGCCGATGTCGTCCATTATCGGTTATACCGATTTGATGCTGGGCGAATCGGTCGGTATTTTGGGCGCGTTGCAGCGCAAATTTGTCGAGCGCATCAAGGCTTCCACCGAGCGCATCGGCAGCCTGATTGACGATTTGATTCAAATCACAATCCTGGAAACCGGGTTGATGTCGCTCAAGCCCGAAAATGTTGATTTGAACCTGATTATAGACAACGCGGTGGCTTACACTTCGAGTCAGTTGCGCGAGAAGAACATCAGCCTGCGCTTTGACATGCCCGAAGCCTTGCAGCCCATCCGGGCCGACCGCGAGGCCATCCAGCAAATCCTGATTCACCTGCTGCAAAACGCCGGGGCAGCTTCCTCGGTCGAGGGCAGTATCACCCTGCGCGTGCGCACCGAGCGCGAAAAAGAACAGGATTATATCCTGCTTCAAGTGGCCGATACCGGCGGCGGTATCCCGGCTGAAGACATTGAGCGTGTTTTCTCCCGACTGTACCGGGCTGAAAACGTCCTGATTCAGGGCGTCGGCGATACCGGTGTTGGCTTATCCATAGCGAAGGCGCTGACTGAAGCGCAATCGGGCCGTATTTGGGTCGAAACAGAAATGGGAGTTGGTTCAACGTTCAGCGTCCTGCTGCCCATCCGCCAGCCGGAAGTAGAAGCGCAGGCTTAGTATGGGGGCCTGGCGACAACTCGGCGGCGGTTTCTTGCTGGGTGTTTTATCCATCGGCCTTGTTTTGGGAGGATTTGCGCTGGCGATGGCCGAAGGAGGTTTGATTCCGCCCCTTGTCTCCCGCCCCAGCCCGACGCTGATTCCGCAATCCGCTTATCCGACCCTCGAACTGCTCCCGCCGCTGGATGGGGCGACACAAACTGAAGCCCTGCTCGAAACGCCAACCGCAACCCCGACGAATACCCTGCCCCCGCCGCCGACGGCCTGCCTGCCGCCGCGCAACTGGGTTGCCATTACGGTTCAGCCTTTCGACAGTCTGGCTTCACTGGCACGCACATATGGCATCACTGAGATGCAACTGATGGATGCCAACTGTCTGGTAAGTACAGAACTGGCGAGCGGCTCCATTCTATATGTGCCACGGTGGACAGCCATCACCCAGATAGTTTGCACTCCGCGCACCGACTGGGCTATCTACACAGTCCAGCCCGGTGATACACTCTACCGTATCAGCCTGTTATACCGGGTCAGTGTCTCGCAGTTGCAACAAGCCAATTGCCTGGGGGCTTCGAGCGCAATTTACAGTGGACAGCGTTTGCGCGTCCCGAATGTCGCCATCAGCACCGCGACCTTCACCCCGGTACTCCCGGCGACTCCCACCGGAACCGCCACCCTGACTGCGACCCTCGACCTGACTGCGGACGCCTCTCCCAGTCCGACGCCAACATCCGGCGCATCAAATACGCCGACGCAAACCCCCACAGTGAGCCCGACCGCTACAGCCACCCCGACACCGGTCGATACTGCAACCATCCCCCCAACAGAATCGGCCTCTCCCACCCCATAAAATCGTGATGATGTGTTCGGTCATCACGATGGTTTTTTAATGCGCGCAACACTACCCTTCATCATTTTCGTCTGCCTGCTTCTGAGCGCCTGCGGCATTTCTGCCCCGCAGGTTTACCAGGCGTATATTTTTGTCGGTGTTCCTGCTGACGCCACTGCCACCCCGACGCCTTTCCAGCCGGAAGTATTTTCCCAACCTGTCGAACAGCCCACCCGCCAAATGGCGCTGGCCACCCGCACCCTGCCGGCCCTGTTGCCAACCTTGACCCCCTTTGCCACTGCCACCGAAGCCCCGCCCCAGCCGACCCTGGCCGCTATCGAGACGCCCGCCATCCCAATAGACGCGCCCGAAACGCTGGTCTACCTGCTGCTTGGCGCGGATACCCACGGCGGCGCGACTTCCTTTCGCACTGATAGCATCATGGCGGTAGCCGTGCGTCCCTGGGATGGGCAGGTTTCCGTGATTTCCTTCCCGCGTGACCTGTGGGTCAATATTCCCACCGTCGGCTTGCAGCGTATCAACACGGCCTACCTGTACGGTGAGAACAACCGTTATCCCGGCGGTGGTTCGGCTTTGTTGAAAGATACCATGCTGAACAATTTTGGGTTGGAAATCCAGCAGGCCGCACTGGTGGATTTTGACGGCTTCCGGCGTGTGGTGGATACCCTGGGTGGAATAGAAGTGCCGATTGCCTGTCCCTACACCGACTGGCGCCTGATTTCCCCCGACCTGAATCCGCACATTCGGGGCAATTGGGCCTTGTACACCGCCGGGCCGGGATTGGTCCAAATGGACGGCGACCTGGCTCTGTGGTATGCCCGCTCGCGCCAGAAATCGAATGATTTTGACCGCGGACGCCGCCAGCAGGAAGTCCTGCGCGCGCTCTTCAAGAAGACCATCAGCACCAACACTCTGACCAGCCTGCCGCAACTGTACAGCGACTTGAACGACTCCATCAAAACGGATGTCGGCTTGACGGATGTGCTTGCGCTGGCGCCGCTGGCCCTGCAGATGAACAACGCCGACATCCGCAGTTACTATATTTCCAGTGACATGGTCACCGACTGGATTACGCCTGGTGGTGCTTATGTGCTGCTGCCGCATACCGAGTTTATCCAGGCCATGCTGACCGAAGCACTATCTGCGTCCGAGGTGCAGGAAGAGCGCCAGGTCTTTTCAATTGAAGTCCAGAATGGCTCGACTTACGACGGATGGGACACCCTGGCCGCTGAACGCCTGAACTACGCCGGGTTTCAGACCTCCATCACCAGCG
>JAWOIR010000352.1:0-6426 GCA_046484545.1 Anaerolineales bacterium | reverse complement strand
AACAGCAGTTACAGCAATTACTCGGCAGCCAACATGAACACCATCGGCATGATTGTGCGTGATGCCGAGAAAAAAGGGATTTACCTGATTTTCACCGTTTGGGACCATCCCCAACTGCGCGCCGACAACCACCCCTGGGGACGCGGCAATTGGGCCAACAATAACGGATTCCGCACCCTGGGCGATTTGTCCTCCTTCTTCACCGACGCCGAAGCCTGGGCCTGGCAGGAGAATTTCTACCGCTATATCATCGCCCGCTGGGGATACAGCCCGGCCATTGGCCTATGGCAGACGGTTTCAGAAATCAACGGTACTGAAGCCTTTGACCTGACCGACGCCTGGCATAAAAAGGTGAATGATTACTTCGTCAATAACGACCCCTACCGCCACCCAACCACCGCCAGCATGTCAGGCGATGTCGATTGGACGGCGGGGTACGAGGTCATGGACATCCCCCAGGTACACCTGTACGAGTTCGAAGAGGGGGCGGTACAGGCCGCCGAAGTGCTGCGCCGCTGGACTCATGCCATGTGGGATGCCGAAGAGAAACCCAACTGGGTGGGCGAGTTTGGCGTGCCCGGCACAATCGAATACCCGGAACTCTTCCACAATTCAATCTGGTCGGCGCTGGCGGCGGGGGCTGCCATGACTCCCGCCGAGTGGAACAGCGGCGGCTCCTGGGGACGCCCCACCCCGGAGATGAAGGCCGATATGACGCGCTTTATCCAGTTTGTGGAGACGATCCCGCTGGCGAAACTTAATCCCGAACGAATGCAACTTTCTTTCAACGACCCCGAAGTACGCGGCTGGGGCATCGCTGGCCCGGAGGGCGGCCTGTTCTGGGTGCAGGATTTCGCCCTCGAAGGCCAGCCAATTGCCGACCTGCGCGCCGATGAAACCGTCCGCCGCGGGGTGCAGGTTGAAATCCTCGGCCCGCTGGACGGCACGTACACCATCACCCCCTACGATACCTGGCAAGGACTTTTCCTCGCGCCAATCCAGGTCACTTGCGCGGCAAGGCAGCCGTGCACGGTGGAGTTGCCTGATTTCAGAATGGATATTGCGTTTAGGATTGAAAGGTAGGTGGGAAAAAGTAACGAGCAGAAAAGGGACTTAAGGAAAGCCGCCAGTATTTTCACGCAAAAATACTGGCGGCTTTTTTCAAGATGTGACGGTCATTCTGGTCTGTTCAGGCTTTTGATTACTTCGACTTTGGGATTAAAAATTTTCCTTAACTGCTGGCGTTGAGATTGAAGGCCCGTATATCCAAAAATAGCGGTCAGGGATAAGTTGCCAATTATAATAAAGAGCAACATTCTGCTTTGGAGTAACGAGAGAAAAACTTTCCAAAGTTCTCCCAAGTTAAGAATAATTTTCTGTTCTTTCAGCAAATGCCCCACCATGCCAAAATATAAGCCAATAATTGTACCCAACACAGAAATTAATGCCACAAAAAACATACTGATTAGCGTTCTTTTCGTTTTAGCCTTATCCATTGCTACAAAAACAAATATAACCATAAAAACCACAACAAAACCTACTAAACGGTCAAAAAATATCATCGCTAATGCCAGCAGGATTGCGCCAGCTATTGCAGTTAACGCTCCATACAACATGCCGCGTCCCAAGTTCTGTGAGGCTTGCTTGTATTCTTGCTCCATTTTTTTATGCACATTCGAAATCTCTGCAATGCAATCAGGGCACATCAGCCAGGGACTGCCGTTCACAATCACAAAATCAAGCAATTTACTAAACGGGTTTTTACAATCATTGCCCTGGCACTTTTCACGAGGATGATATAAATAGGGCGTAACCGTCTCTAGGAAATCCTGGATGACAGTACTCTTGCCCATTTCGGCCACTGCGCCTTGAAACGGCACAAAAAGTGAAGTGAAATTCGGGGTTATTTCCAGATAACTTTGATTTGTACCTGCGGCTTTCAAGAATTTCTTGATGGTATCAGATTTTTTTATATTCACTATTTTTTCATCATCGAGCAGATTATGCTGTATCACAATAACAAAGCCTGAAGTATTCCCCCCAGGCCTGAATCCAATCCCAGCAACTACAGGAAATTTGGAAAAATATCCAACGATACGATGGCGAAACGCATAATCACTTTCTAAATGCGGATGGTATTCAAGTCCTAAAGTCGTTGCGATTTTCTCCCAATTTGATTGGTCTTCAAGGTTTTCAGCAATGTTTTTGCTGAACTTCTTTTCCTGCGACTTATTGAGATATACAAGATTACCATCAACCCGTAGCACATAATCCGTTAGATATGGGCCTGGCGCTGCACCTACTTCAAACTCATGCCCTTCCACCTGAAAAACATAGTTCAAGTTAAGAACAAGCCAGGAGGGTTCACCTTTGTAGACCTGCTTCCCATTATGCAAAATTTCATACGGAGCAAAATGCTTGCGCTGTAGCACAACCTGATGGGCAACGCCATCAAGCGTGAAATTCCAAACACGACGAACAATATACAACATCCCCCTACCCTCCCTTGGAAGCCTCAACAAAAGCCTTGAATAAATTGCGCGTGGGCTGCTGGTCGGTCAGACATTCGGGGTGCCATTGGACGGCGTAGGCGAAGGGGTGGCCGGGTAGTTCGACGGCTTCAATCAGGCCATCAGGCGCGTAGGCGACCGGCTTGAGGGCCGGAGCCAGTTTTTCGAGACCCTGGTGGTGCAGGCTGTTGACCTGCAAATCGGTTTCACCGAAGATTTTGGCGATTTGGCTGTCTGCCTCGACGCGCACGGGGTGGGCAATGTGATTGCGCGGGATGTCGGGGTAGCAATCGTGGCGGATGTCGGTCTCGATTTGGTCGGGCAGGTGGGTGTGGAGAGTCCCGCCCAGGGCGACGTTGACCACCTGGCAGCCGCGACAAATGCCGAGAAACGGAATGCGCTGCTCGACCGCGTAGCGCAGCAAGGGCAGTTCGAGAGAATCGCGCTCTTCGTCCACGCCGTCGACCCTGGGGTGGAGCGCTCCAGAGAAAAGTTCAGGGTCGATGTCGCCGCCGCCGGTGAACAAGATTCCGTCCAGGCGCGGGACCAGTTCCGTCCATTCTTCCTGATTTAACTGATTGGGGAGCAAAAGCGGCAAGCCGCCAGCCTGCAAAATGGCGTGGACATAGGCAGTGTTGACCGCCACAATGGGCAGGTCGGCGGGGCTTTTTCCGTCGTAGGTGGTGATGGCGATGAGGGGGCGCATGGTTCTCCTGTTTTTGGCAAGTTATAGATAAGCTCTTTAGGGTTCCCGTTATAAGACCCCGCATTTTGGGGTGTGGGCGCGCCGCAAACGCGCGCCCACACCCCAAAATGCGGCCATCTTTACGGCAAATATCAGAGAAACAAATTATACTCTCGCATTTTCAGCCGCAGGCATACTATAATCAAGCCAAACTCAAACCAGGTTCAGGAGTCAGCCATGATTGAAAACCCCGTGATAAATACCCTGCTTGCACACAAATCGGTGCGCAAGTATAAAAAAGACCGGCCCTCCGATGAGGTCGTAGAAACAGTGGTGCGCGCCGGACAGCAGGCACCGTTTGTGTCGCAACTGTACAGCATCCTGCTTACACGCAAGAAGAAGGCTCCCTTCGGCGCGCCATTGTGGTTCATAATCTGCATGGATATTTACAAGTTGGAACGTTTCATGAAAATTCGCGGCTGGGATGTGGTTACCAATGATTTGACCATGCTGCTGTTCGGTTTGCAGGATGCCGCTTATGCCGCCCAGAACATGGTTATCGCCGGACAAAGCCTGGGAATGGGGTCGTGTTACCTGGGTATCATGCCGCGCCGCGCAACCCAGATAGTCAAACAGTTCGAGTTGCCCAAACGTGTCTTTCCGCTGGTGGAATTGGTGATGGGTTATCCTGACGAGGAGTTCCCGCCCAGGCCGCGCTACCCGCTTTCGTTTACCCTGTTCGAAGACAAATATCCCAAAATGAGTGACGAACAAGTACAGGAAGCGATGAAGGTGATGGATGACGGCTACCTGGCCCAGGGCTATTATGCCCGCCAGAAGGTCAAAATTCCGATTGAAAGCAGACGCGAAGACACGTTCAGTTTCGACGATTATTCGTGGACAGAACATATTTCGCGCAAATGGGGCCAGTGGTTCCGCTCGCCCAATGATTTGCTGGAAGAATTCAAAAAACAGGGCTTCGACCTGGGCAGGGAAGACAAAGAGTAAAACAGAAAAAGGCTCGCCTGAAACCAGGTGAGCCTTTTTTCTTGTTCAAAGAATGTAGATTAGTTGAATTTCTGCTTGAGGCGGGCCGACTTGCCAGACAATCCGCGCATGAAGTACAACTGGGCGCGGCGCACCTGCGAGTGGCGCTCGACAACGACTTTGTCAACACGCGGGGAGCGCAACAGGAAGGTTCGCTCGACACCGATGCCGTTGGAGGCAATACGGCGGACGGTAAAGTTGGCATCTTGTCCGCCCTTGCGCAGGCGAATGATGGTGCCTTTGAATTCCTGAATACGCTCGCGCTCACCTTCTTTAATGCGGACGTGCACGGAGACAACATCGCCGGGGCGCAGGGCGGGAATATTCGGGTTGGCAGGGGTTTCGACAGATTTAATCAGGTCGCTCATTTGTTTCTTTCCTTACGAATGTTGAAATACTGCTTCACAGCAGCCGATTAGCGCGAAGGCGGATTATAGCACAAAAAACGAAAAATGGAGGAAATTAATTGGGAATTCCCGTGATAAGTCCCCGCATTTTGGGGTGTGAGCGCGCGCTCACACCCCAAAATGCGGCCTTCTTTACGGCAAATATCAGAGCACCTAATTGTACTTTCTGATGACCAACACCGCATTATGCCCGCCGAATCCAAAAGCATTGCTGATGGCGATTTCGGCTTTGTGTTCGCGGGCTTTGTTGGGGACATAGTCCAGGTCGCAATCGGGGTCGGGGGTTTCGTAGTGGATGGTGGGCGGCAGGAGGCCTTCGCGCACAGCCTGGGCGCAGAGAATCGCCTCCAGCGCGCCGGTGGCGCCCATCATGTGTCCGGTCATGGATTTGGTGGAAGAAACCGGAATTTTGTAAGCCAGGTCGCCAAAGGCAGTTTTCAGGGCTTTGGTTTCGGCGGCGTCATTGAGCGGGGTGGCGGTGCCGTGCGCGTTGATGTAGCCGACCTGGTCAGGGTTGACTCGCGCCGATTCGAGCGCAAGGCGGATGGCCCTTGCCCCGCCCGCGCCATTCTCATCAGGGGCGGTGACGTGGAAGGCGTCGGCGGTGGCGGCATAACCAGCCATTTCAGCCAGGATGTTCGCGCCGCGCGCCCGGGCGTAGGCTTCCGTTTCAAGTACCAGTACGCCCGCGCCTTCGCCCATCACCAGGCCGTCGCGGTTTTTGTCGAAGGGCTGGGGGGTCATCGAATAATCGTGATTGCGGCGGCTCATCGCGCCGATACGGTCAAACGCGCCCACTCCGGTGGGACAAATTGTCGCTTCGGCAGCCCCTGCCAGGACAACATCCGCCACGCCGGAACGCAGCATCATCATGGCCATGCCAATGCCATCTGCGCCAGAGGCGCAGGCCGAAGCGACCGAGATGGACGGCCCCTGCAGGCCAAACTCGATGCCAATCATGCCAGATGCGCCGTTGGGCATCAGCATCGGGATGAGAAAGGGGCTGAGCTTGCGCGGGCCGTCGTCTTTAATCGTAAAAACGGCATCCTGTAACGATTTCAGTCCGCCAATGGCCGAGGCGACAGCCACGCCAATTCGCCCGGCATTTTCAGGCGTGACCTGCAAGCCCGACATTTCGAGGGCTTCCTTTGCGGCGGCAATGCCCAACTGCTCGAACCTGTCGCGGCGGCGGGCTTCCTTGGCGTCCATGTAACGGGTGGGGTCAAAGTTCTTGACTTCGCAGGCAATTTTGACGTTCCATTCATGCGGCCCGGATTCAGTGTCAAAAAGCGTAATCGGCCCAACGCCGGAAATGCCATTGAGGGCATTCTGCCAGGTTTCCTGAACGCCCTGGCCGATTGGGTTGACTGTTCCCATGCCGGTGATGACAATTTTTTCCATAGGTGAGTTCTCCTAAAAAAAGACGCCCGCCAGGGCGTCTGTGGTTTTACTGAGGCTGGTATTTCAACCCGGAACCGGTCAGGACTGCTACGACCGGGTCAGGCAGGCTGGGGAGGTTTTGCTCCAGCGCGTTCCAGACAATTGCAGACGTTGGCTCTACATATAACCCCCGTTTCGCCAGTTGGTCGCGCCCGGGCAGGATGTCTGGTTCGTCAACAACGATGAACTGCCCGTGGCCTGCTTCCGTTATTTGAAGCAAGGCCCCGGCCCGCAGCGGCAGGCGGATGCGGATGCCCTCGGCAACGGTCTGCCCTTCAGTGACGAAGCCCAGGGCGGCAGAACCGGCGGTGGAGAGTACCCACATCGGGGCACAGGC
>JAWOIR010000250.1:0-2755 GCA_046484545.1 Anaerolineales bacterium | reverse complement strand
CCGCCAAAGAGTTCAATATTGAACGGGCCAGCGGCATTCTTCAGGTCGAGACCTTCTTCAATCTGGCTGCCCATGATAACGCCCACGCCGAAATTGTCAAAAGTAGCATAGAAGTCGACATTTTCGGAATTAACCAGCAGGCGGTCGTAAGCGATAACCAGCACGCCGGCTTCTTTGGCCTTGAACAGGGTGTCAGTTAAAGTGCTGCCATCAATAGCGGCAATCACTAACACGTCAGCGCCTTTGGTAATCATGTTTTCGATTTGGGCCAACTGATTCGGAATATCGTCATCGGCGAATTGCAAGTCAGTAGCGTAGCCCATGGCCTGGAATTCTCTAACCATGCTTTCGCCATCAGAAATCCAACGAGTCGAGGTCTTGGTAGGCATGGAAATGCCAACAATCTTGACATCATCGCCAGTGGGCTGCCCGGACGGGCCGCAAGCACTCAGGGCCAGCACAAGAGCCAACAGTAGCGATAGTACGAGGGTGAAACTTTTTTTCATTTTCTTTTCCTCTCTTCTTGCTTTGGGGGTAAAAAGTTGATGTGTTTTCTCGGCAAAAAACGCCGGAATTCCCAAGAAAAAACGACAAACACTTTCGTTATCGATAACGTTATCGATAACAATCATACTTGAAGTAATTAAGTTTGTCAATATGATTTTTTTCGATTACAGAAATCCCACAAAAAAAGAGACCCTCGCCTCTTTATGGCGAAGGTCTCTTTCTCGTTCAAAATGATTCAGGGTTCTCTGATATTTGCCGTGAAGAAGGCCGCATTTTGGGGTGTGAGCGCGCGTACGCGCGCTCACACCCCAAAATGCGGGGGCTTACCACGGGAATTCCCAAAGAGACTGATTCAGGGATTGCCCAATTTCTTAAAGGTGGATGCCAATGCCGGGTACAGTTCCTGATAAAGTGGGTAAATCGTATCGTAGGCCTTCACCCGCTCCGAATCAGGACGCATGCTACCAGTCACCTGCACCACCGCTTCGCAAACCGCTTCCACGCTGGGGAATTGTCCCGCGCCCACCGCCGCCAGCAGCGCAGCGCCGTAGGCCGCGCCCTCGATGGTGTTGACCGTCACCAGTTCGCAGCCGAACACATCCGCCAAAATCCCCCGCCAGAGCGGACTCTTGGCCCCGCCGCCGGAAACGCGCACCTGGGTAATTTCGCCCAAGCCAGCAGACTTCATCAACTCGAAGCCGTCGCGCAGCCCGAAAGCCACACCCTCCAGCACGGCACGGGTCATGTGCGCCAGGCCGTGCCGCACCGTCAGCCCGACGAAGGCGCCACGCGCCAGCGGGTCAGGGTGCGGGGTGCGTTCGCCGGTCAGATACGGCAGAAAGAGCAAACCGTCAGAACCGGGGGCGATGTCCGCAGCCGGCGCCAGCAACTCGTCGAAGCCAACGCCGGGGGCAAAAGTGTCCCGATACCAGCGCAAACTACCAGCCGCCGAGAGCATGACGCCCATCAGGTGCCACTTCTCCGGCACGGAATGGCAAAAGGCGTGCAGGCGGCCTTCGGGTTCGATGAACGCGCCATCGGCGGTGGCAAAAACCACCCCGCTAGTGCCGAGTGTCAAGGCTACGATGCCCTCAGAAATCGCGCCAACGCCGACAGCCTGGGCTGCCTGGTCGCCGCCGCCCGCCATAACGGGAGTCCCGGCCTGCAGTCCGGTCGCTTCCGCCGCTTCGGAGGTCAGATGTCCGGTAACCTGCGGGCCTTCATATAAGGGCGGCATCCACGCGCGCGGAATGTCCAGCGCGGACAAGACTTCATCCGACCAGTCGCGGGCCTTCAAGTCCATCAGAACCGTTCCGGCGCCATCGGCCTTGTCCATCGCATACGCGCCAGTCAGTTTGTAACGGACATAGTCCTTGGGCAGCAAAACGTGGGCGGCTTTGGCGTAAATTTCCGGCTCGTTTTCCTTAACCCACAGGATTTTCGGCGCGGTAAAGCCGGTCAGGGCGACGTTGCCGGTGATTTGGATGAATTTCTCTTTGCCAATCCGCTGATGGATTTCGTCGCACTGGGCCTGGGTGCGCTGGTCGTTCCATAGGATGGACGGGCGTAAGACGTTGCCGTCCTTGTCGAGCAGGACCAGGCCGTGCATTTGGCCAGTCAGCCCAACGCCGCCGACTTGCGCCGGATCGATGCCCGATTGCTGGATAACGGCGCGGATGGATTTTTGCGCCCCGTCCCACCACAAATCGGGGTGCTGTTCGCTCCACAGCGGGCGCGGGGTTTCAAATGGGTATTCACTGGCCGCCACAGCCAAAACCTGCCCGGCGGAATCTATCAGCAGGGCTTTGGTGGCGGTGGTGGAACTGTCGATGCCGATGAAGTACATACGTTATCCTGTTTCTCCGTTACCCGGTTCTCCGGTCGAACAAGTCAACAGGAGAACCGGACAACAATTGGTTATCTTACGCCCGTCAAAATATCAATCGTCAGCTGGTCGAGGCGTTCGTATTTCAGGCCGCGTTTGGCAATGGCGGCACGGTCGAAGGGCTGGGCCTTGAGCGCGGCGGCTTTTTCGGCGGAGTATTTGCCGAAGAAGGGGGCCATCGCGCCGTCGTCAGAATTGATTTCGGCCAGGATGGCCTGCACTTCGGGGTCGGCGTTGAATTGGGCGGCCTTTTCCTTCAATATCATGTAGGTGCGCATACAGCCGCGCGCAAAGTCTTTGACGCCCTCGAAATCCTCGGTGCGGTAGGCGTGCGCATCAAAGTGGCGCGGATTGTCGTAGTTG
>JAWOIR010000196.1:0-4405 GCA_046484545.1 Anaerolineales bacterium | reverse complement strand
CAGCCGATTGGCTCACAGCACGTTAAAGTGGCGCTCAAGCCCGGCGAAGAGAAGAAAATCATCATCCTGCTCGGCTACCACGAAAACCCCAAAGACGACAAATTCGACCCACCCGGTTCGCAGACGGTCAACAAGAAAACTGTCGAGCCGATTATCGCCAAATTCCTCAACCCCGCAAACGTGGACGCAGCTTTTGCCGAACTATTCGACTACTGGACCAATCTGCTCGCCAAATACCAGGTTGCCTCGCCCGATGAGCATGTCAATCGCATGGTCAATATCTGGAACGCTTACCAGTGCATGGTGACCTTCAACATGAGCCGCTCGGCCTCGTATTTCGAGAGCGGCATCGGGCGCGGGATGGGTTTCCGCGACTCGAACCAGGATTTACTCGGCTTCGTTCATATGATTCCCGAACGCGCCCGCGAGCGCATCCTCGATTTGGCGGCCACCCAACTCAAGAGCGGCGGCGCCTTCCACCAGTACCAGCCGCTGACCAAACGCGGCAACAACGAAGTCGGGACGGGTTTCAATGACGACCCGGCCTGGCTTGTCCTGGGCGTGGCGGCTTACGTCAAGGAAAGCGGCGACTGGAGCATCCTCGACGAACCTGTCCAGTACGAGAACGAACCCGGCAGTGAGACTCCGCTCTACGAGCACCTCCAGCGCGCCCTGCAATACACCCTCGACCGCCTCGGCCCCAACAATCTGCCCCTGATTGGCCGCGCCGACTGGAACGACTGCCTCAACCTGAACTGCTTCTCCGACACCCCCGGCCAGAGCTTCCAGACCACCGTGGGCAAGGATGGCAAGGTGGCCGAAAGCGTGTTTATTGCCGGGCTGTTTGTGCTGGCTTGTAACGAGATGATTGGGCTGACAAAGCATGTCGAAGGTCAAAGGTCAAAGGTCTTGACTTTCGACCTTCGACCTTCGACGTTCTACGAAACCGCCGCCGCCGAAATGGAGAAGACCGTCTGGGCCGCCGGTTGGGACGGCGAATGGTTCAAGCGAGCCTATGACGATTTCGGCAGACCGATTGGGTCGAAAGAAAACGAAGAAGGCAAAATCTTCATCGAGCCGCAGGGGATTTGTGTCATGGCCGGGCTTGGTATCGAGAATGGAAACGCTGTCAAGGCGCTTGATTCGGTCGAAAAATATCTCGCCACCCCGCACGGAATCGTCCTGCAAAACCCGGCTTACAGCCGCTATTACCTTGAATATGGTGAAATTTCGTCCTACCCGCCCGGCTACAAGGAAAACGCCGGAATCTTCTGCCACACCAACCCCTGGATTATGCTGGCCGAAGCCAAAGCCGGACGCGCCGACAAGGCTTTTGACTACTACAAACGCATCTGCCCCTCGGCCCGCGAGGAAATCAGCGAGGTCCATCGCTGCGAACCCTATGTCTATGTCCAGATGATTGCCGGCAAAGACGCGCCGACTCACGGCGAGGCCAAGAACTCCTGGTTAAGCGGCACCGCCGCCTGGAATTACGTCGCGATTACCCAGGGCATTTTGGGCGTCAAACCGGATTTCGACGGCCTGAAAATCGAGCCGGCGCTGCCCTCCGATTGGAGCGGCTGCGAAGTGGTACGTCATTTTCGGGGAGTCCGTTATGAAATCTCGATGAAACGGGAAGGGCCGGGGAGCGCAATCCGCCTCGAAGTGGACGGTCAGCCCATCGCCGGCAACATCATCCCCCTGCCCGCGGATGGGGTGCAGGTTGTAAGGGTGAAGGTGGCGGTTAGGTAAATGAAAAAAACGCTCATCCCTATTCTCCTGGCCCTTGTCCTGCTCCTCTCCGCCTGTGACGGCGTGGCCGTGCGTGAATCCACTCCGACCCCCTTCCCGACCCCGGTGCGCAAGACCTTTACCGTCGAGCGCGGCGACATCCTGGTCGAGGCGACCCTGTTCGGCTCGGTCGCGCCGCGTGTGCTGGCCGAAGTGCCCTTTGAAATCAGCGGCACGGTCGGCGCAGTCTACGTCCAGACCGGCGATGTGGTTCAGGAAGGTCAACTGCTGGCTGAGTTGCAGGAGTTGAAAGACCTGGGCCAACGGGCCAGCGCCAACCGCGAGGCCATCCGCCGCGCTCAGATTGCGCTCGAAATCGAGCAACTTGCGCTCGAGAAAGCCCGCGCCGAGGAACTGCCCGAATACGACATCCAGGCCCAGGCGCTTCGGGTCGAACTGGCCGAGATGGACTTTAAGGCCGTGCTGACCTCCCTTGGCCTTGACCCTGAGTCGGAAGTTGACGCCTTTGGCCAACTCGATGCGCTGGTCGCCAGGGCCAGGCTGTACGCCCCGATTGGCGGAACCATCCTTTCGGCGGTCGAGGTCGGACGTTCGGTCAGCCCCAACAATCCCTCCTTTGTGATTGGCGACCCCAACCAACTGGACCTGATTGCCCAGATTGAAACCAATCGCCTGGACGACCTGGAATCCATGTTCGAGGGCATGGCCGTCACACTTTGGCCCGCAAGCCGCCCCGAAGTGCTGCTATCCGGCACGATTCGGCAATTGCCCGCGCCTTATGGCAGCGGCCCGCAGGACAACCGCGCCATAACCCTGCGCATTGACCAGCAGCCGGGCGAGGACACCTATCAGGTGGGCGAACGCTTGAGCATTCGCGTCACACTGGCCGACAAAAAGAGTCTTCTCTGGCTGCCGCCCCAGGCCGTGCGCACCTCTGCCGGGCAAACCTTTGTGCTGGTCAATAGCCCCGAAGGCCCCAAGCGGCTCGATATTGAAACCGGCCTGCGCACCAACCTGATGGTCGAAATCCTGGGCGGGTTGGAAGAAGGACAGGTGGTGCTGACGCCATGAACCTTCCCCCAGGTTTGGCGGCTTTTCTCCAGCAAACCCGCACCACTGCCGGGTTTGCCCTCAAACGCCTGCTGACGGAGCGTTTTCTCAGCCTGGCGGCCATCATCGGGTTGGTGGTGGCTTCCGGGTTTATCTTCAGCGTCCCGTTGTACGCCGAGGCGACCTATTTCCGCCTTTTTCGCGAGGAACTGCTGGCCGGACGTGAAGCCGACCTGGCCAACCAGTCTGCCTCCTACGCCCCGATGACGTTTACCTTCGAACTGCGCGCCGCCGGGCGTTCTAGCCCGCAGTGGAATGATGTGGTTGCGGTGGATAGATACCTCTCCGGCGAAGCCCGGCGCGTCATCGGTTACCCGGTATCGCAATCTGTGCGCCGTTTTCGCACCGACGGCTATTTTATGTATCCCCTCTACAATCCCGAAATTCCCGAAACGCAATATCAAATCGGTGAAGCCCGGGTTGCTTTCATCTCCCCACTCAGGGGCACGATGGAACTGGTCAATGGCCGCATGCCAGCTGTCTATGACCCCGAATCCGGCGCGCCGATGGAAGTCCTCGCCAACGAATCCCTGGCCCTCGATCTCGGTGTCCAGACCGGCGACGTGTACCTGCTCAAAAAAGACGATTTTGAAAAGCGAATCGAAATCGTCGGCCTGTGGCGTGCCCTCAATCCGCGCGCGGCCTACTGGGGCAGTTCGGTCAATAATTGGCTGCTGGTGGACGAAGCCACCTACACCGGCCCGCTCAGCGACCAAATCCGCGACGAACTCGCTAACGCCAACTGGACTTTCGTCGCCAGCGCCTCGCGCCTGCTCTCCGGCGACATCAGCCGCCTTGAGTCGCGCATTCGCAGCGTCGAAGCCCGCGCCGAACGTTTGCGCCCCGGCACGGCCCTGGTCAATTCCCCGCTCGAAGCACTCGAACGCTACCAGCAAAGCGCATCCGGTCTGACCTACCTGCTGTTTGCCTTCAGCGTTCCCATCCTCGGCCTGATTCTGACCTTCATCGGCCTGGTCACCGGCCTGTTTGTCGGCGGCCAGCGCGGTGAAATGGCAATCCTGCGCAGCCGCGGCGCGTCTGTCCTGCAAGTTGTCTGGATTTCGCTGCTGCAAGGCGCGATTTTGGGCGGCGCGGCCTTGCTCGGCGGACTGCTGTTGGCAAATTTCATCACCCAGTCCATCGGGCGCGCGCGCAGTTTTCTCGATTTCAGCGCAACCGGCGGCCTGCGCGTCACTCTCACCCCGGCAGTCCTCGGCTATGGTCTGCTCGGCATTGCCCTGATTTTGCTCGTTCTGCTGCTCCTGCCCTCCCTGAGCGCCGCCGCCAACACCATCGTCTCCTACAAACAGGAACGCGCCCGCATGCAGCACCGCCCCTGGTGGCAGCGATACTGGTTCGACCTGCTCCTGCTCGTCCCCGCCGCCTACGGCCTGTGGCGTTTACAGCGCCAATCCATCAGCGGGATGGAGACCGCTCCCGACCCGCTGCGGAATCCCTTCCTGCTGCTGGTGCCGGCCCTCGGCATTTTCGCAGTCGCTCTCTTCACGCTGCGGCTTGTCCCCCGTTTAATGGAATTTATCAG
>JAWOIR010000150.1:0-9197 GCA_046484545.1 Anaerolineales bacterium | reverse complement strand
GCGCAGCAGGGTGACGGAACTGACACCGCTGACGAGACACTCACGGCGGCCAAAATCAAAGATGATGGCGGTGTGTTCGTCGATGCCGATGGTGGTATTTTCGGGTGGGGTTTGGGCGTACCATTCGACGAAGCGTTCCATGCCGAGGAAGCAGCGCGAGGTGTCAACATCGGCGCCGCCGTCGGTGTTGTTCCAGTGCGGGACGCAGGAGAGCGGCAGGCCGAAGGATGAAAACAGGTCGAGGCCGGGCACGGCGTGGACATCCTGCCCGACTTTGTAGATTTCGTAAACGGGGATGCCCCAGGCGCCGACGGCGATGGTGGCGGCGGAGGCAAATACCAGGGCCGCGCCGAGGCGCTGGCGGGCGCGGACGAGTTCCCAGGCCAGGCTGCCCTGCAACTGACGGATGGCGTAGGTGGGCGACCCAGGACCCATAAAGATGAGGTTGGCGTGCAGGAGCGGGGCGAGGATTTCGGGGTCGTCGGGGCTGTAGGGGCTGCCTTTTTTGCGGGCAGGGATGACATCGATGATGGGTTTGTAGTTGCCCAGGCGGGTTTTGAGATAGTCGGCAACGCGCCCGGCGACTTGCGCGGCGTTGAGTTCGAAACCGGCAGGGGTTTCGAGAATGGCAACCCGCAGGGGGGCGGGTAGTTGGCTGGCAAGGCTCTCGAAGATGCGTCCGCCTGCGAGGGAAGTTTCGCCGGAACCGAGCAGGGCGATTGGGCCGGGGGTCATTTCAGTTTCCAGTTTTCAGTATCCAGTGGTCAGTAATTGGTGATTGGTAAGTGCAGGTTGGTGATGAATTGCGAATTACCGCTCACCCTTCAGCGTTCATTTTATCCAGCATTGCCAAAATCAGGCTGTTTTCGGGGATGTCGGCCATCGAATCGCCGTAGTGCTGGTAGCGGATGTTGCCTTTTTTATCGACCAGCATCAGGGCCGGAACACGGCCAAGTTTGAAGATATTCCATTCCTGACCGTACAAATTGGCGACTTTGTGTTTGGGGTCAGGCAGGCCAATATAGGGGATTTTGTTGTCTTCCCAATGGCGGCGATAGGACTTGGGGCCATCCGGGCCAATACACATGATTTCCGCGTCACGCGCGGTAAAGGCCGCATAGTCATCCCGCAATCGCTCGAGATGGGCGCGGCAGTGCGGTCACATAAACCCGCGCAGGAAGACCAGGACGATGTTTTTCTTGCCTTTGAAGTCGGAAATGCGCACGAATTGGCCGTCCAAATTGGGCAGTTCAAAATCAGGTGCGATGGTAAAGATTTTCATTTGGGGCTCCCGTTTTTCGGTTTTTCAGTTATCCGGTTTTCCGGTTCAAAGCCCGTTCAAAAATTCGCGCACGGCTTGCATGAATTCTTTCGGTTTTTCTTCGTGGGGCAGATGACCGGCATTGGGGATAACGACCAGGCTTGCACCGGGGATTTCGCCACTCAGGCGAATCGATTCTTCGGTCGGGACGATGCGGTCGTCGTCACCCGTCAGCACGAGTACCGGCAAATCGAGTTCGTCCAACCTTTCGGCCAGTCCGAGCGGGCGGCTGGCAGCGGTCAGTTCCCACAGCGCGCGGTCCCAGTTGTGCGCCTGGAGTGGCTTGCGATAATCCGCCAGAATTTCAGGCGTAACCAGCGAAGGGTCGTGGAAGGCCGCGCGGACGAAGTCATCGCCGCTGGTGGCAATTCGGCGGGCCAGCAGCGGCCCCAGGTGACGCATCTGCGGTGTTCCGAGCAGCGGACGCGCCCATGCTGGTGAGCCGCCGCCGGTATAGATGGCGGCATCCACCAGGATAAGCCCGGCCACGCGCTGCGGGTAGGTCAGGGCTGTGTAGACCGAAACCGTGCCCCCGGCAGAGTTGCCCACCAAAAAGGCTTTTTCGATACCGAGGGTGTCCATCAGCCCGATGACGATGGCGGCCTGCGCTTCTGGGCTGTAAGGATTGTCGCCCACCCACTCGCCGGGCATGGGGCGCGCGGTCAGGCCGAAGGCGGGGCGGTCGTAGGCAATGACGCGGCCCAGTTCGCTGAACGGCTGCATGATTTCGCGCCAGGAGTAGGTCGATGCGCCGAATCCGTGCAGCAGGATGAAGACCGGCTCTCCTACGCCTTGTTCTTTATAATGAACGCTCAGGCCGTTGATTTCGACAAATTTGCTATCAGCGCTGGCCAGCTCGCGTTGGGAAACTGTGCCTTCGAGCGGCGGAACTGGAACGAGGAAGGGGCCGAGGCTGAGGGCCAACGTAAGGAAGATGAAAATGCCGAGGATAATTTTTTGTAATTTTTTCATGGTGACTTTCTGATATTTGCCGTGAAGAAGGCCGCATTTTGGGGTGTGAGCGTGCGTACGCACGCTCACACCCCAAAATGCGGGGGCTTATCACGGGAATTCCTAAAGAACCTTCATGGTTTTTCGTAGGCTATCCGATTTTTCGGTTATCCAGTTTTCCGGTTATGCAGATGATTGGTTGTTCGAATAGCCGGTCAATCGGATAACCGAGATTTTAAGGCGTAAGTGATTGGAGAAAATCGATGGTTGCGCGGGCGATTTGTTGCCATTGTTCTTCAGGGCTGATTGTGGCGGCCAGGTCGCCGGATTGGGGGCCGTAATCGCCAAACTGGGCATGGTTGCCGCCTTCGATGGACACAAAAACGGCGTTAGCGGGCAAATTGGCCTTTGAGGCTTCGATGTCGGCGATAGAAGCCAACCCGTCCAGGCTGGCGTAGATGGACAGGGCCTGGACGCCGGAGTTTTTCAACCCGTCATTGGCCGGGTAGGATGCCCAGTAAACAATGCCCTTGATTTCGGGATGGTTGGCGGCGAACAGGGACGCCGCAACTCCACCCAGGGAGTGTCCGCCCGCAGCCCAGGTTTTGATTTCGGGGAAGTCAGTCAGCGCAGGCGCGCCGGCTTCGATGTCGAAAAAGGCCAGGTTCAGGCGCACCGGAACCAGCACGACGAGATAACCTTGTTCGGCAATCCGGCGCAGGGCCGGGGCGTAGGCGCGATAGTCCACTCGTCCGCCGGGGTAGAAGATTAGTGCAGTTGAAGGTTGAAGGTTGGAAGGTTGAAAGGTGATGTACGAGGAGGTTTGGGTGACAGTGACACTGTCGTCTGAAACCAGAGCGGCCAGGGCAGCGGGGCCGGGTTGGGCAGCGTTTAATGCCCAGACAACGAAGCCGCCGGTAAGCAGCACGATGGCGAGCAAGGTAATGAGGAGAAAGCGTTTTAGGTAGGTCATTTTTCTGTCCAAAATGTGGGGATTTTGGACAGATTCTTGTCCTACATCTCCAGGAGTTGACGGGCCGTGGCCCAGATTTGGTCGAACATTTCAGCTGTCAGTCTGCCGGTTTGGGTGTTTTGCTGGCTGGGATGATAGGAGGCCAGTAACCAGTGGTCAGTGTCCAGATGCCAGTGTGCACCGTGGGCAAACTTCCAGTCGGAATTACGGGTTGACAATATCCGCAGGACTCTATCAAATGCTATCCGACCCAGCGCAACAATCACTTTGGGGCGGATGAGTTCCAGTTCGCGTTCGAGATAGGGCTGGCAATTGTTCAGTTCTTCGGGAGTCGGTTTGTTGCCGGGAGGGGCGCAACGGGCTGAGGCGGTGATGTACAGGTCGGTTAGAACCAGGCCATCGTCACGCGAGCGGGAGTCGGGTTGGTTGGCAAATCCCGCGCGGTGCAGGGCCGGATAGAGAAAACTGCCCGACGCGTCCCCCGTAAATTGTCGTCCGGTGCGGTTCGAACCGTGCGCGCCGGGAGCCAGGCCAACGATGAAAATCCGCGCAGATGGGTCACCAAATCCCGGCACGGGCTTGCCCCAGTAGTCCTGGTCACGGTAGGCGCGGCGTTTTTCACGCGCGACCTGCTCTCTCCATGCCACCAAGCGCGAACATTTACGGCAATTGATGATTTCAGATGTCAGATTTGTAATGCTCATGTTGTGATTGTATCAACAATTATGACTGTATAAACTTGTATAATAAAATCAGCGCGTTTTGGTTCTCTGATGCTTGCCGTAAGGAAGGCCGCATTTTGGGGTGAGCGCGCCGCGTACGCGTGCGGCGCGCTCACCCCAAAATGCGGGGGCTTATCACGGGAAATAGCAAAGAGCGCGCGTTTTTTAAGGAGGAGGCAAACAATGAAAAAAGTGTCGCTTGTGCTACTGGCTGTCTTGATTGGTCTTAGCATGTTCTTAACGCAGCCTGTCGGCGGGGCAACAAATCAGGCGCAAACCAAGATACATTATGATTTGAGCACACGCTTCGAACGCATTCTTGTGGAAGATGGCCTGCCCAACGCCACCGTTCTTTCTGTGTTGCAAGACCAGGAAGGCTTTATGTGGTTTGCCACGGCCGACGGCCTGGCGCGCTACGATGGCTCAAATTTCACCGTGTTTCGCCATAGCGAAGAGGGAAACAGTCTGAGCAATAATAATACCTTTTGCCTGGTTCAAAGTAGTGACGGATTGATTTGGATTGGCACCGACCCCGGCGGCCTGAACGTCTATGACCCGCAAACCGGCCTGTTCGATGTTTACCGGCACGACCCGGGGAATGAATACAGCCTGGCGCAAGACAGCATCTGGTCTTTGATAGAAGACCGGGATGGCAATATCTGGGCCGGGACGCGCGACGGTTTGAGCCGCCTCGACCGCGCAACGGGCAATTTCTACAACTATCACTTCGATGCCGAAAACCCGCGCGCCCTGGCGGGGGCAGTCGTCTATCGCGTTTACCAGGATAAAACCGGGACGATTTGGGTTGGCACACGCGCCGGCCTGCAACGCTATGAACCCGAAACCGACGATTTCACCCTGTTTGCCAACGACCCCGAAGACCCAACCACTCTCAGCCATAACAATGTCTGGAGCATGTTGGAAGACAGCCAGGGCAATTTTTGGGTTGGCACACGAAACGGCGGTCTGAACCTGATGGACCGTGAAAACGAAACCTTTAAAGCCTACCGCTTCAATCCCGATAACCCGGACAGCCTGAGCAGCGACCGGGTATGGTTTGTCTTCGAGGACAGTTCTGCCAATCTGTGGGTTCTGACCGAGGATGCGGGTCTAAACTTGCTCAACCCCCAGAGCGGGACAGCCATCCGCTATCTTTATAGCGCCAGTGACCCGTTTAGCCTGAGCAACGACGACCTGTTCTGGATGACTGAAGACCGCTCCGGGGCATTGTGGATTACCAGCCGTTACGGCGGCGTCAACCGGCTTGCGCCCATGTTGCAGCGCTTTGGTTTATATCGCAATATTCCCGGCGACCCGAATTCGATTTCGAGCAACAGTGTTTATTCAATGTTCCCGGAAGGCGATGATATTCTTTGGGTGGGCACCTTTGGCAGCGGCTTGAACCGCGTCAACCGCAAAACCGGGCAGGTGCAAGTGTTTCAGCCTGACCCGGACGAGCCTGGCAGCATCTCCAATGACAAAATCTATTACATTCATCGCGATAAGCAGGGTGTTTTGTGGGCTGCTACTTCGGGCGGCGGCTTGAACCGCATGGACCCGCAAACCGGCAAATTTACCGCGTACCGCTACTCGGCTGACAAGCCAAATGTAATCGGAAGCAGTTTCCTGACCACTATTGATGACGCCGATGAAGGCCGCCTGTGGGTGGGAACGCTCGGCTTTGGCCTGAACCTGTTCAACCCGCAAACCGGCGAGATGGACAAGGAATACGAGCATGACCCCGAAAATCCCAACTCGCTCAGTGAAGGAACGGTGTATGACCTGGAAGTTGACTCTCAGGGGCGGGTCTGGATTGCGACGGCGCGCGGCGGATTGGAACTGCTCGACCCGCGCACCGACACCTTTACCCACCACCGCGAGGACGATGAGAATCCCAACAGCATCTTGAGCGATACCGTTCACGCGCTCTACCTGGATGAAGAAAAAGGGATGATTTGGGCTGGGACATCGGCAGGGTTAAGCGGGCTGAACTTCAATACCGGCGAGTGGACAAATTACACCGTGCGGGACGGGCTGCCGAACAGCACCATTATGGGCATCCAGCCGGGAAATACGGGCGAGTTGTGGATTAGTACCGGCAAAGGCATCAGCCGCCTGGCGATTGAAACCGGCCTATTCACCAATTATGACGCCCGCGACGGCTTACAGGGAGACCAGTTCCAGATTGCCAGTTCTCGCCGCGGCCCTGATGGGGAGATTTTCTTCGGCGGTTCTGCCGGCCTGACTTTCTTCCACCCGGCGGAGATTATGCAGAATCTGTACGCACCGCAGGCAGTCCTGACCGGGTTCTATCTCTTTAATGAACCGGTCATGGTTGGTGGTGAAATCCTGCCACAACCGATTGAGCAAACCCGCGAAATCAGCCTGGCGTATGACCAATCGGTATTTACCTTCCAGTTTGCGGCTTTGAGTTACCAGATTTCTTCCAAAAACCAGTTTCAATACAAGATGGAAGGTTTCGACCGTGATTGGTCGCCGGCGCGCACCACCAATGAAGCCACTTACACCAACCTTGCGCCTGGAACCTATACGTTTATGGTACGCGCCGCTAATCATGACGGCTACTGGAGCGACACCCCGGCAAGCATTCAAATCGAAATCAGGCCGCCCTGGTGGGGAACCTGGTGGTTTCGGGCGGGTAGTATTCTTGCCTTAATTTTGTTGATTGCGGGGGGGGTGAATTTGCGCATTCGTAATATTCGCGCGACAAATCGTGAATTGGAAGAGCGGGTGGATGAACGTACCCGCGAATTGCAGGATGCCCAGCAAAAACTACAAAAAGCCAACGCGGACTTAAAAAATCAACTGGCAGAGATTATCGCGCTGGAACAAAAAGTACGCGAACAGGCTGTCCGCGATGCGCTGACTGGTTTATATAACCGTCATTACCTTTCGGAAGTTCTGGATGCTGAACTGAGCCGGGCCAAACGCGGAAGCTATACTGTCGCCTTTTTGCTTGTTGACCTTGACCACTTTAAAGATGTTAATGACCGATACGGACATCCGGCTGGCGACTATGCCCTGATTAGTGCCGCCCAGGTCATCCTTGAACACACCCGCCGCAGCGATACTGCCTGTCGCTATGGCGGTGAAGAGTTCCTGATTATCCTGCCCCAAATCACCCAGGAAGATGCTGTGCGCCGCGCTAATGAATTGTGCGTCAACATCGAAAACCTGGATATCGAATACGAAGAACAGGTCATCAAACTGACCGTCTCGGTGGGCGTTGCCATTTACCCGGTGCATGGCGAGAATAGCGACAAAATCCTTTCTGCGGTGGACGAATCCCTGTACTCAGCCAAGCAGAGCGGGCGTAATCAAGTTGTTGTGTTCTCTCCCAAAAAACGTTCGTAGTGGATTGCTGAGAATCAAAAATCGAATGTCCTTCAAGCAGACATTCGATTTTTGATTCTGACTCCTTGGGAGTTCCCGCCATAAACCCCAAAATGCGGCCATCTCTATGGGAAATATCAGTGAGCCTGATTTTTATCCTTTGCGTTCGAGATATTGCCGGTATAACGCGCCCATATCTTCGAAAAGTTTTTTCTCATAGAAATCGTCGCCTGTCAGCCCGGGGAATTTGGCGTAGTCGGGGATGGGCTTTACCTGTGGGTTGGTGGCCGCAAATTGTTTGAGCACCTCGGCGTGGGGTTTGAGCGTCCCGTCGGGGCGAATCAGGCCAAAGTGACGTTCGTGACGTGACTCGCCACAGGGCGGAATCTCCCACAACTCCTCGGCATAATCGGCGAAGCACCAAATCAGCGCCCCGGTTGCGCCAACATCCTGGATATTGGGCAAGACCTGGCGAATGTATTCAGCAAATTCTTCCTCCGAGGCCATAAATTGGGTACGGTCGAGACCATAAGCCGTCCATTCCCAGGTTTCGGATGGTTTGCCGGGCAAGTTGGTGGGGCCGCCGAACTCCTCCATCAGGGCGGGCTTGCCTGCCAGGTGGGCGGTCAGGGCGGTCATAAAGGGGACGTGGTCGGCATCAAGCGGGCCACGCGCCCATTCGGTGTACATCGGGTAGGCGTGCATCACGGCCACCTCGGTTTCGGCGAAGACTTCATGCACGCGAAATCCGGTGTCCTGTTCCAGGTCGCCGCCGTGCAACCCAATCGTGGCCAGGGTGTCGGTGTCAATCTCGCGAATTAAGTCTTCCATTTCACGCACCCAGGCGCGCCCCTGGCGGGCGTTTTCAGGCCATGCGAACAGGTCGGGTTCGTTGCCGAGATTCCACAGGTAGATGCCTTTGTGGCGGTGCAATTCACGCACAATCGTTTTGAGCAGCATGCGCTCTGCGCCGCGTGCAATCGGGTCGCTGAACATGTTGCGGTAATTGCCGTTCGGCACAATTTTGCCTTCGCTGACCACCTGGCGCACGAATCCAAAATAGGGTGACGGGAAGCCCTCGCGCTGCTCCAACAGCCAGCGTGGCGCCCAGTTCGGGCCGCTCATGTGACCGGTGAAGAAGGTCACATCCAGGCCGAGTTGGTGCTTGAGGGCCAGGTCGGCGACGGTGGTCAGGTTGGCCAGGGCCGCCTTGTCAACCTTTGTAAAGGATGGTTGAAAGTCGTCCCAGAGCAGGAAAATGCGAACGACATCCAGCCCCAAATCATGAATCAGGGCAAAATCATCGTCCACTTCGGCGGCGTCGAAATTCGACCACCAGTACATGGCTTTGCGGCGCGGCCAGTAATTGACGCCGAGAACAAATTTTTCGGGCATAGCAGGCTCCTTAGGGGTGTCAGGTGTCAGGTGTCGGGTATCAGGTGTCAGGTGTCAGGTAGCAGGGTAGCAGGCAACAGGTGTCAGGTGTTGGGTGGCGGATGCTCGGATTTTACCTGATACCTGACACTAAAAAACCTGACACCTACAAAATAAACATTGCATCACCAAACGAGAAAAAGCGGTAACCTTCCTGCTTGGCGGTTTCATAGGCATTTAGAACCGTTTCGCGCCCGGCAAAGGCGCTAATCATCATAATCAGGGTCGATTTTGGCAGGTGGAAATTGGTGATTATCGCATCGACAACTTTGTATTGATAACCCGGCAGGATGTAGATGGAGGTGGGGCCGCAAAGAGCAGATATTGGTGAATAGTGATTGGTGAATAGTGATGATTGCGCTGCGCTCTCGAGCGTGCGAACCGAGGTAGTGCCAACCCCGATAACTCTTTTGCCCGCCGCTTTGGCCGCATTAATTTTTGC
>JAWOIR010000142.1:0-7419 GCA_046484545.1 Anaerolineales bacterium | reverse complement strand
CAGCCCCACCCGCAGCGACGTAAACGACCCGGGACCAATCGCCACCCCAACCGCCGCTACCTGGCTGATGTCTGTTCCGGTTTGCTGGAGCATTTGGGCTACCGCCGGAGCAAGTTCGACGGTGTGACGGGCTTTGCTGACCCATAAATGTTCAGCAAGTACGCGCGCGCCATCATAAAGCGCGATGCCGATTTGGGGGGTGGAGGTGTCGAGGGCGAGGAGCATTTTCGGTGTCAGGTGAGAAGGTTTCAGGTGTCAGGTGACAAGGTCTGAGCGGAGGCGTGGCCGTAGTCGAAGGGCGGGGTAGGGGAGTAAATGGTAAATGATAATTGGGGATTGGTAATTACGATTTACCAATTGCTTGTAGTAAGGTTTCGTGGCGCGCGCCGTTGGCGTTGATTTCCAGTTGGCGCTCGGTTTCGGAGATGTGGGTGAGCGTTAGCCAAAGGCGTTCTTTTGGTAAAAGCGGCTCGATGCGTTCGGGCCATTCGACGATGAGCGCGCCCTCGGCCAGCATGTCATCCAGGCCGAGTTGGGCGGCTTCGGGCAGGCTCTCGATGCGGTAGGCGTCCATGTGGTAGAGCGGGGTGCCGTCGGCGGCGCGGTACAGGTTGACCATCACGAAGGTCGGGCTGGAGACCGAGTCAGCGCTGCCCCAGCCTTCGGCGATGCCTTGCGTCAGGGTGGTTTTGCCGGCGCCCAGGTCGCCTTGCAGGCAGAGCAGGTCGCCGGGACGGAGCAGTTGGCCGAGTTTGCGGCCCAGTTGGCGGGTTTCTTCAGGGGAGTGGGTGGTGAGGACGGCCATCAGTTGGAATTATACCGTCAAAAAGATTCTGGTAAGATTGGGGTATGGCGGCTCTTTGGGAATTCACGTGATAAGCCCCCGCATTTTTCACGGCAAATATCAGAGAACCGCACAGTTATGGATTATTTTGAATCTTTGGAGGTATGTATATGACATTTTGGCCTGAAATCGAGGCGCTTTTGTTGGACTTCCTGCCGCGCCTGGGGATAGCGGTGTTGATTTTCTTTGTAGGGCTGTATTTATCGAAGGCGGTCAGTCGGGTGGTGTGGCGGGCGCTGGAACGTCGTGAGCCATCTATGGCGGCGACCAATTTGCTTGTCGATATAACTCGTTGGGGCATCCTGACTCTGGCCGTGGTGATGGCTTTTCAACAATTCGTGGATGTGACCGCATTCCTGACCGGCCTGGGGATTCTAGGCTTTACAGTCGGATTTGCCTTGCAGGATGTGATGAAGAATTTTGCTTCGGGCGTTATCCTGCTGGTGCAGCGGCCATTCCGGGTTGGGGATTCGGTCGAGGTTGGGGCTTACGAGGGCACCGTCCGCGCGATTGACCTGCGCTCAACCGAAATCAAAACTTTTGACGGGCGAATTGCAATCCTGCCGAATGCGGATGTTTTGAATCATGCGATTGTCAACTATACCCGGAGTGTCCAGCGGCGCATCGAGGTGATTGTCGGTGTTGCCTATGGGACCGACTTGAAACTAGCCCGTGACGTTGCACTGGATACCATCCGCGCTGTGCCAGGCTATCTTGAAGACCCGGCTTCAATGGTAGCCTTCAAGGAATTTGGCGAATCGTCAATCGATATGTCGGTTTTGGTGTGGTTCGAAACCGGGCAAGCCAGTCCGCTCAAGGCGCGTGATGCGGCGATTGAGTTGATTAAGGCGGCTTTCGATGCCAATCAGATAGATATTCCTTTCCCGATTCGGACAGTGATGATGGAGGGGAGTGAAAAAGTGCAACAAGGGGATGAGTGAAAAAGGGAAAGTTGGCGTAGAAAACAAAAAAGGCCTCGCAAAAGCAAGACCTTGGTGGGCGCGAAGGGACTCGAACCCCTGACTTCCTCGGTGTAAGCGAGGCGCTCTAACCAACTGAGCTACGCGCCCGTGCGCCGTATTATACCCGAAATGTGCTACACTTCACCTGCCCAAACTCAGGTTCTCTGATATTTGCCGTGAAGAAGGGCGCATTTTAAGGTGTCAGCGCGCGCGTTTGCGGTGCGCCGACACCCTAAAATGCGAGGTCTTTCACGGGAATTCCCAAAGAGCCAAAACTCAATTATTTCTAAGTCAAACAGGAGTTTCCGATGCGATTTGTTCGCTTTCAAATCAAAGACCAACCCGCCCGTCAGGGCTGGATACTCGAAGATAAAATCGGCGAAGTGGAAGGTGATTTTTTTGGCGAATATCGCCGTTTGCCGGCTGAAATTCCGTTGGAGGACGTGCGCCTGCTGGCCCCCTGCCAGCCGGGAAAAATTATCTGCCTAGGACGCAATTATGCCGACCATGCCAAAGAACACGGCGCTGAAGTGCCGAAAGTACCACTGATTTTTATGAAACCGCCATCGTCTGTCATCGGGCCGGGAGAGACGATTGTCCTGCCGCCGCATTCGAAACAGGTTGAGCATGAAGCCGAACTGGTGCTGGTGATTGGCAAGCGTGGACGCAACATAACCGCCGACCAGGCGCGTGAATATATATTTGGCTACACCATCGGCAACGACGTGACCGCCCGCGACCTGCAAAAAAGCGACGGTCAATGGACTCGCGCCAAAGGTTTCGACACCTTTTGTCCCTTTGGCCCATGGATTGAAACTGACTTCGATTCGTCCGACGCGCTGATTACCTGCCGGGTCAGCGGCCAGCCGCGTCAGATGGGCTCGACCCGCGATATGGTCTTCAACGTCGGCACGTTGGTTACATTTATCTCGTCTGTGATGACTCTCGAACCGGGCGACCTGATTTTTACCGGCACACCCGCCGGGGTTGGCCTCCTGTTGGATGGCGACGAAGTGACCGTCGAAATTGAGGGGCTGGGGATACTCAACAACCCAGTGCGAAAAACACAATCATAGGAACAAGCACAGGGATTACAGGCGGCTGGCACCTCTTGCCAGCCGCCTGTTTCTTATGCAAAGATGGATTCGCTAATTCTGGCCTCCTTAATCGGTTGGAGCTTAAGCGAGGCGCGCGCAGCAATCAAACAGCCGCGCGGGTCGCGCCCAAAAGCGAGACGTTTGGCCCAGGTAGTCGGACAGGCACGCAGGTCGTCAACCTCCATTACATATGGGCTTTTGACCTGGTATCCGTTTGACAGCAGGTTCTCGTAAACCCGCCAGGTTCCGGCATCCAGCGCCCAGCCGGCTTCGGACAATGCGCCGCCGTTCAAGCGGACGGTCAATGCCGCACCCGGACAGGCAACCCGCGCCAGTCCGTTGAACAGGGCCGGGTCGTCCTCCAGTAGTCCGCGCAACAGGCTGCCCCAGGGAAAGTTAATCGTGATTTCCGCTGCCAGAAAGTCCAGTTCATGCGGCAGGGATTGAGCGCTGGCAATCAGGTACAGTGCGTTGGGCGGACAATTGCGTGAGTTTTCGCGCAGGTTCTCGCGACAGGCGTCGATGCCGATGAAGAAATCCTGCGGATTTTGCCTGGCCTGGTGGCACGTGAAGCGTCCGTCACCAGTGCCGAGGTCAAGGTGGACGTTTTCGTATCCCACAATGCGGTGGAAGAATTCGTTTTCGGTAATAGCAAAGGGCTTTTTGCCCTGAATGGTCTCCATATTTTTTCTCCTTCTGTTCGTGAAATGGACAGGAACAGAAAGACATGGAGGACCACGGGCAAACGCAAACAGACGGCTGCGTCAGGCACCGTCGAGGTCGTCGGGGGTAGGTTTTTGTTTTTTAGAAAGGGGAATCGCAAAACAGGCCCGTTGGGCCTGCATTAACGCAGTTACGGCTTCAAATTAACAGGGTGGCCGGGTGTAAAAACGTTTCATCATGAAAAAATTATAGCACACGCGAAAAGCACAAAATATTGGAATTTCGTAAAAACAAGCTTAGGTTCTCTGATACTTGCCGTAAAGATGGCCGCATTTTGGGGTGTGGGGTCTTATCACGAGAATTTCTAAAGAACCCAAGCTTACTTGCCTTTTGCGCGCACTTTTTCCATAAACTTGAACTGGTCGACCACAAAGCGGTGGTGGGTGGCCTGGCCAATTTTTTCAGTTTCGTCCCAGGCTTCGATATAGAAGGTCAGTTTGCTGCCTTCGATGGTCAGCAGTTCGGCTTTAACACGAACATTCATGCCGACCGGGGTAGGGGTCAGGTGGTCGACTGCTATATGTCCGCCGACGGTAGTCTGGCCGACAGGCAGGTGTTTTTCCAAAGCCTGTACGGCAGTCTGTTCCATTGCGCCCACCAGGGCCGGGGTGCTGTAAGCCGGAACCAGTCCGCTGCCCCACTGGGCAGCGGTATCCTCGCCGGTGACGGTCAATTCCAGATCGGCGCGCAGACCGGGTTTAAGTTCGTCCATTTTCACCTCGCTGAAGTGTATGGTTGATTTCAAGATTAATTTTACCCCACTTGGGTGATAATTATCTTTTTTGCTCCCGCCGTTAAAATCGCATCGGAGACTGCCGGAGCATTTTCCGTTTCGACGAGGGCAATCATGTTGCCCCCGCGCCCGCCGCCGCTTAATTTGGCGCCGTCTGCACCCGCGTTTTTTGCCGTTAAGACCAGCCGGTCAAGTTCGGGGCTGGAGACGGTCATCTCTTGCAGCAGGGTGTGGTTGGCGTCCATCAGCGGGCCGAGGCGCGAGATGTCGCCGCTTTCGATGGCGTTTCTGGCTTCTACGACGATTCCCCCGACCCGGTCAAAGACGGCTTCCCAGCGGCTTTTATCTACTTCCCAGAGTTTTCTGACATCGCCGACCGATTCTCGCGTTGGGGCGGGGATGCCGGTGTCGGCGATGACGAGGTGGAAGGGGCGGGCAGGATTGAAGGTTTGGATTTGACCCCCAGCCCCTCCCCCGGCGGGAGAGGGGAGATGGCGCATAAAATAGACTGGTTTGGCGTAAGCAATCACGGTGTTATCGATGCCGGAGGGGGTACCGTGATGCAGTTTTTCAACTTCGTAGGCAATTTGGGAGACTTGCTCATCGGAGAGAGTCTGATTGCAGAGCGCGGCCAGGGCACGGATGACGGCCACCGAGACGGCTGCGCCCGAACCGAGGCCGGAGGCGACGGGGATGGTGCTGTGAATCGTCAGGGTAAAGGCGGGGGGGCGGGCGATGCCGAGGCGTTGGAAGGTTTCCTGTATAACGGCGTCCAGCGGATGGGTGGTATGTTCCGCCTGGATGCGGCTGAGGGGAGAGAAAAGCCCGATATCGGGAGCCTGTATCAGCACCGAATCGGCCCACTTTTCCCCTGAAAATTTCCCCGTTTTTTGAATTGTGGCGCTGGCCTGGACTTGTGTGACCGGCACGGCCAGCGCCGGGCGTCCATAGACGACGGCGTGTTCGCCAAACAGGATGATTTTGCCGGGGGCGGTGGCGGTAGGCATAGGATTGTTGGGCAAATACCACTTCGTGGCACAGGTTGCCAATTTGCCTTACGAAATATAAAAGATGACCAGCACAGTAATGCCGAAGAGCGCCAGGGCAATTTGGATGGGGGTATCGGTCAGCAGGACTTCGTCGGGTGCGCCAGCGCTGTGGGTGACCTGGATGAGATACAGGTAGCGGAAGATGATGTAGACCATGAAGGGGATGGTGAGCATCATGCTGTTGTTTTCAGGCAGGTTGGGGGCTGAGAAGGTGTAAAGAGAGTAGGCCAGGATGGTGGCGGCAGAGACGATGGTGACGTATTGGTCAAGCAGGGGAATGGTGTAACCATCGAGGACTTTACGGTGCGCTCCGGCACCCTGCGAGAGCAGGTTGAGTTCGGCGCGGCGTTTGCCCAGGCCGAGGTAGAGCGCGCCGAGGGTGGTGACGACGTAGAGCCAGGGTGAGAAGCGTTCGACTTCGATAAGCGTGACACCGCTATGCACGCGCAGGACGAATCCGGCGGCAATGATGAGAACATCGAGAATGGGGAGATGTTTGAGCCATTTGGAATAGGCCAGTTGAATGACCAGATATCCCAGCAGGACGGCGGCGAAGGCCGGGTTGAGCAGGTAGCCAAGCGGCAGGACGATGACTATCAGGCCGATGGCGGCTATCCAGGCGATGTGCAGGGGCAGTTTGCCAGAGGCCAGCGGGCGCTTGCGCTTTTCGGGGTGTTTGCGGTCGCTTTCGATGTCGGCGATGTCGTTGATGATATAGATGGCGCTCGAAATCAGGCAGAACAGGGCGAAGCCTTCGAGGGTGCGCAGGAAGGACTCGAGGACAAAGAGTTGTTTGTCGAAGATAAGCGCGAAGAAGACGAAGCCATTTTTCGTCCACTGGCGCGGGCGCATGGTTTTGAACAGGGCTTTGAGCATGGGGAGTATTTTAATGCAGAATGGGGGATTAGGGATTAGAGATTGGATATTGGAGAGTAGAGATTGGTAATTCGATATTGGATACTCGATACTCGATACTCGATAATTCGATACTCGAATCTCGAATAACCAATCTCGAATAACGAATTATCGAATCCCCGATGATAAAATCAAGCCATGCAAAAGATTCGTCTTGATTTGTTATTGGTGGAGCGTGGGCTGGTGGAGAGTCGCGCGAAGGCGCAGGCGGTGATTATGGCCGGGCAGGTGCGCGTCAATGGTCAGGTGGTGGATAAGGCTTCGGCCAGTTTCCTGCCGGATGTGACGGTGGAGGTCGATTCCGGGCCACGCTTTGTTTCGCGCGGCGGGGAGAAGTTACTCGGCGCGTTGGAGGCGTTTGGCATCGACCCGTCTGGCCTGGTGTGCGCCGACGTGGGCGCTTCGACAGGCGGATTCACGGATTGTCTGCTCCAACACGGCGCGGAAAAGGTGTATGCGATTGATGACGGCAAGGGGATTTTGCATTGGAAACTGCGCACTGACCCGCGTGTGGTGGTGATGGAGGAGACGAATGCGCGTTATGTCGAGTCCCTGCCGGAGCCAATTCAACTGGTGGTGTGCGATGTTTCGTTTATTTCGTTGAAGGTTTTGCTGGCGGTGATGAAGGGGTGGTTTCTCGACTCTCACGTTGGGAGAGGGGCCGGGGGTGAGGGCGAGACCCCCCTCCGGCTCCCCCCTTTTTCTACGAAAAAGGAGGGAGAGATTGTGGCACTCATCAAGCCGCAGTTCGAGGCCGGGCGCAAGGAGTCGGCCAGGCACAAGGGCGTCATCCGTGACCCGGAGATTCATGCCCGCATTTTGCTGGATGTGCTGACTTTTGCCGTCGAATGCGGCTACGGCCTGCGCGGATTGGCGAAGTCACCGTTGCTGGGGCCGAAGGGTAATGTCGAGTTTTTGGCGTGGCTAAGTGTTGCAGAACCGCATAAGCCGGTTTCTTTGCAGGAACTCGTGGCCTCGTTGTTTTAAGGGCGTGGATTCCAGTCTGGATGGAGTAGCATAGAATTTTCAGATAACAATTTTATCGGGGGCGAACTTGCCGGATCCTTTTTGGCTTCCGCAACATTCAAGATGTAAA
>JAWOIR010000105.1:0-5526 GCA_046484545.1 Anaerolineales bacterium | reverse complement strand
TCACCTCCACCGCCCTGTTGGTACAAGCCCTGCGCGCCCTGGGCGGAAACGCGCGCGAATACATTCCCAACCGCTTTGATGAAGGATATGGACTCAACACCGATGCCCTCGACACGCTCAAAAACGAGGGCGTTTCCCTGGTCATCAGCGTAGACTGCGGGATTCGCTCCCCTGCCGAGGCCGACCATGCAAAAACTATCGGCCTTGACCTCATCATCAGCGACCACCACGAACCTTCTGGTGAGATTCCGCAAGCCCTGGCCGTCATCAACCCCAAACAGCCCGGCGACGAATACCCTGAAAAATACCTGGCCGGGGTCGGCATCGCCTACAAAATCGCCCAGGCCCTGCACCAAACCATCCAACCTTCCAACCTGCAACCTGAAACCCTCTTAGACCTGGTCGCCCTCGGCACCGTCGCCGACCTGGCCCCGCTGACCGGCGAAAACCGTCACCTGGTGCGTGGCGGATTGCGTCAGATGCGCAACTCGGCCCGCCAGGGATTGCTCTCGCTGGCAGCCGTCTCGGATATTTCACTGGCAAAAGTAACCGCCATCAACATCGGCTTTGGTCTCGGCCCGCGCCTGAACGCCTCTGGGCGGCTCGATTCCGCGCTGGCCTCCTACAAACTACTCACCACCACCGACCTGTTCGAGGCCGGACAACTCGCCCAGCAACTCAATGTCCAGAACGGACAGCGCCAGCAACTGACCCGCAAAATCCAGGCCGACGCCGAAGTCCTGGCAATGGCCGAAGAGCAAGACCCGCTCATCCTGTTCGCCGTCCACGAGGAATTTAACCCCGGCGTGGTCGGGTTGGCCGCCGCCCGGCTGACAGAATCCTACTATCGCCCCTCGGTCGTCGGCCACAGCGACTCCGAAAAAGGCGAGACGCGCTGCTCGTGCCGCTCAATACCCGAATTTCACATCACCCAGGCCCTCGATGAATGCGCCGACCTGCTCGTGCGCCACGGCGGACACGCCGCCGCCGCCGGGTTCACCGTCCCCAACGAAAATCTCGATGCCCTCAAAGCCCGCCTGCGCGAAATTGCCGTCCGCGAACTGGACGGTAAAGACCTGCGCCACAGCCTGGTGGCCGATGCCGAAGCCCCGCTCTCCGAAATGACTCCCGAACTGCTGCGCTACCTCGACCTGCTCGAACCGACCGGCTATGGCAACCCCGGCGCGGTCTTTGTCTCGCGTAACGTCCGCGTCGTCAACCACCGCGCCGTCGGCGCAGACGCAAAGCACCTGAAGTTAAGCGTCAGCGACGGCAAAGTCACCTTCGACGCAATTGCCTTCCGCCTGGGTGATTGGGCGGGCAAACTACCCGAGCGCATCGACCTGATGTACACCCTTGAAATTAACGAGTTCAATGGCCGCACCACCCTGCAACTCAACGTCAAAGACCTGAAACCCGCCGGCCTGCCCGACTAGCCATGCCGACCCTCGAATTTCACTGCCACACCATCTACTCCAAAGACAGCCTGACCCGCCCGGCAGATTTGGTGCGCGTTGCGCGTGAAAAGGGCATTGACCGGCTGGTGGTCACCGACCATAACCGCATCGGCGGCGCGCTCAAAGCACAAAAACTCGACCCGGAATTGGTCATCGTCGGCGAGGAAATCCTGACCACCAAAGGCGAACTGCTGGCGGCTTTCGTCAAAGAAGAAATTCCCGCGCTGCTGACTCCGCTCGAAACCATCCGCCGCCTGCGGGCGCAGGGCGCTTTCATCAGCGTCTCGCACCCTTTCGATGGGCGGCGCGGCTGGGAACTGGATGACCTGCTCGCAATCGTCCCGCTAATCGACGCCGTCGAAGTCTTCAATGCGCGCTGTTTCTCCGAGATATACAATCAGCGCGCCTCCGATTTCGCCCGCGAACACAACCTGCTGGCAACCGTCGGCTCAGATGCGCACACGACGCGCGAGCTGGGGCGCGCCGTTTCGGTGCTGGAAAAAGACTTCCATAACGCTGAAACGCTCAAGTCCGCGCTGGAAAACGCCGGGGCGCGAACCAGACTCTCCAGCCCGCTGATTCGTTTTTCGTCGCGCTGGGCGGTCATGGTCAAAAAAATGGGGTGGGTGAAACGCCCATGAAAATCCGCCGCCGCGATTTGCTGCTCTCCTTCGTCATCATTCTGCTACTCTGGCAAGGGCTGGCCTGGCTGGTAGCCCGCCCCATTCTGCCCACGCCGCTGACGGTGCTGACCGTCTTCTGGCGCGACATGAGCAACGGGTTGCTGTTTTCGCATTTCATGGTCAGCCTGTGGCGCGTCTTCGCCGGTACGGCACTGGCCATCCTGACCGCCGCCCCGCTGGGGCTGGCGCTCGGCCAATCGAAGCGCTTCAACCGCCTGTCCGCGCCGCTGATTTACCTGCTCTACCCCATCCCCAAAGTGGTTTTTGTGCCGGTCATCCTGCTCTTTTTTGGCATCGGCGACGCCTCCAAAATTTTTATTATTTTCATCATCTTGTTCTTCCAAATCCTGGTGCTGGTGCGTGACCAGGCCGCCAACCTGCGCACGGAACTGATTCAATCGGTACGCAGCCTGGGAGCCGGACGGCGCGCACTCTTTCGTTTTGTGTATCTGCCCGCCAGCCTGCCCGCCATTCTGACCGCCCTGCGCCAATCAGTCGGGACGGCGGTGGCGGTGCTGTATATCGCCGAACTGTTCGCCACCACGCGCGGGTTGGGGTACTACATCTACTTTCAGGGCAGCACCCTGCTCAACTATCCGGCCATGTACGCCGGGGTGGTCGCCATGTCGCTCCTGGGGTTGGGCATGTACTTCAGTGTCGATTGGCTGGAGCGTCGCATCTGTCCCTGGATGGCGCACGACTAGGAGACAAGCCATGCCCAATATTGCCGCAATTGACGCCGGCTCGAACGGCATCCGCATGATGGTCAGCCGCCTGGACGCCGACGGCAGTCTGGAGTCGCTCGAAAACCTGCGCCTGCCCGTCCGCCTGGGGGACGACGCGTTCACCACCGGCCAGTTCAGCGAACAGACCATGCAGCAGGCCGTTGATGCCTTCCTGCAATTTCGCAACGTGAGCGAAGTCTTCAAAGTCCAGCAGACCCGCGCCATCGCCACCAACGCCATGCGTGAAGCCAATAACGGCGATTTGCTCGCCGAACGCATTTACCGGGAAACCGGTTTTCAAATCGAAATCATAGACGGCGAGGAGGAAGCCCGCCTGATTCACCTGGCCGTCACCCGCGCCGTCAACCTGAAAGGCAAAACCGCTGTGCTGATTGATATCGGCGGCGGCAGCGTCGAAGTCACGCTCTCGGATGGCGAAAACATCCTCTCCACCGAGAGCTACGGCATGGGAACGGTTCGCCTGCTGCGCAAACTCGAAAGCGACGACCCATCCGGGAAAAAATTCAACCGCCTGGTGCGCGAATACGCCGAGGCATCCCGCCGCCACATTGAGCGCGAAATCGGCGGTCAAAAAGTGGACATTTGCCTGGGGACCGGCGGTAACCCCGAAGAGATGGGCCGCCAAGCCAAACGCCTGTTCAAACGTCCCGACGAATCCGGCATCGGCGTGGACGAACTGGGCAAACTGATAGACAAACTGACCGGCATGAGCGTCGATGAGCGCATCCGCAAACTGAAAATGCGCCCCGACCGCGCCGATGTCATCCTGCCTGCCAGCGTTGTTGTCCACATGATTGCCCGCGAAGCCGGGGTGGATGAAATCATCATTCCCAATGTTGGTTTGAAAAACGGGGTTTTACTCGATATGGCCCCGCAATTGATGGGCCCGCGATTACCGCGCCGCCAGCAAGCCCTGGCCTCCGCCGCGCGCATGGGACAAAAATACGCCTACGACACCGACCATGCCGAACTGACCGCCCGCCTGGCCGCCAAACTCTTCTACCAATCGCTCTCCCTGCACCACCTGACCGAAAACGAGAGCCTGATTCTCGAAATCGCCGCTATGCTGCACGATATCGGTCACTTCATCAACGCCATCGACCACGACCAGCACGGCTATTACCTGCTCCAACATCATCCCCTTATCGGCCTGGCACGCAACGAGCAGGACATTCTCGCCAACATCGTGCGCTACCACCGCAAAGGAACTCCTTCGCAAACCGATGAAAACATCAAGGCCCTGCCGCCACAAGACCGACTCACGGTCAGCAAACTGTGCGCCCTGCTGCGCCTGGCCGACGCGCTGGACACCAGTCACACCGCCCGCATCAAAGACATCAGCCTCGAAAAAGCGGGCGACGGTAACTGGCGCTTGCACCTGTTCGGCGAGGGCGAACTCATGCTCGAAAAATGGAAACTGGAAAAGCGCAAAACGCTTTTCCAGGATGTGTTTGGGGTGAGTTTGGAGGTTGTGACGGTATGACGAAAAAAGGCTATGGGGTAGGTAAAGTAACAATTAGTATCTGAAATGCGCTTTCTCCCATCCCCCCTGCCCCCCTTCCCGCTGGGAAGGGGGAAAACCCGCGAAATGGCCTGTTGCGGCAACACATATGTTGCCGCAACAGGCCATTTCGCGAAAACCTCCCCTTTGGAAATACTGGGAATAAAGCCGCCCGATGGCATTTTTTCGGATTCTTATTTATTCGTCATACCGCCACAACTGCACCGCCGAGCGATTCGTATTCGGGTCGCAAAAACCTTTCAGGCTGCAGGCCTGGCAGGCCTCCGAGCAGGAAGCGTTTTCGTAGGTACTCAACAAACCCATGCGGCGCAAATGCTCCAGCATCGCCTCGACCATTTGCGGGGTGGTATCGAGCGTGAGCGCCAGTCTGGCGGCATCCAGCGGCCCGCCAGCGCGGATTTCATTCATCAGACGTTCGAGCATGGCTACAGCCCCATCCAGGTCGCGGCATTATAGACCAGCACACCCGCCAGAAAAGAAAGCAACAGGAACATGCCGATATTGACCAGCGTCCAGCGCCACGAATTGGTCTCCTGTTTGATGACCGCCACCGTCGCCAGGCAGGGGACGAAGAGCATGGTCACGACCAGGAAGGAGAGCGCGGTCGCGGTCGAGAAGGAAGCCGTCAGCGCCGCCGCCAGCCCGGATTCGGTTCCGCCGCCGTACAGCACACCCAGGGTGGCAATCGCATTCTCCTTGGCCGGGAAGGTGGTCAGCAAGGCCACCGTCAAACGCCAGTCGAAGCCCATCAAACTGCCAACCGGCTCGAAGAAGCTGCCAAACTGGGCCAGGTAACTCTCCTCGATGTCGCCGCCGGGAAAGGCCGAAAGCGCCCAGATAATCGCTGAAAAGACCAGGATAATCGTACCGGCCTTCTTGACAAAAGCCGCCGAACGCTGCCAGACCAGCAGGCCAATCGTGCGCCAATTGGGAATATGATAGAGCGGCATTTCCATGATGAAAGCCGAGCGCTGCCCTTTGAACAGAACCCGGTTAAGCACCGTCCCCAAACCGACCAGGGTCGCCAGCGAAAAAATCACCAGTCCCCACGTTACCCACAGAGCATTGCTGCCGAAAAAGGCCGGGGCCAGGAAGGCCACCACCGCCAGACGCGCCGT
>JAWOIR010000101.1:0-5496 GCA_046484545.1 Anaerolineales bacterium | reverse complement strand
AATCAATCAAAACTTCTTTTACAAACGATGCCCTGACTGAAACAGGAATTTCATCTACAAGAAGTTTTTTATCCGCGAACCCGTAACGTTCAGAAAAATTCTTCGCCATATATTCTGTCCTTTCGCCTTATCTGAAAACTAACAGCAACCTATACTCTTTTCCTTATACCGGACAAAATGACCAGAACTTCAATTTATCGCTTACCTTGTCATTTCGAACCGCGTAGCGGGGAGAAATCTTGCGTACAGTGGCAAAGATTTCTCGCTGTCGCTCGAAATGACAAACTATAGCGAATTTGTCTGAGATAACATCCCGCCCCACGCGTCCTACGGCGCGAAGTGGAGGATGTCCAAAATCGAGCCGGTGCGCTTGGCCTTGGGCTTGAGCACAGCCTTTAGGGTGATGCCAATCTCCAGCGTATCCAGGTCGACCTCCAGTTTATGAATCAAGCCGCCATCGCCAAAGGCGACCAAACCGACCAGTTCCGGGTGCTCCAGGGGCAGACCGTCAGAGTCTACAAACAGCAGGGTGAAGGTGAGTAGTTCGCCTTTCAGTCCCATATCGACCCAGGCGGTCAGTTCGGACAGGCAGCGCTCGCAGAAAGCCACTGCTGGGACGTAGGTGTGGTCGCAGCGAGGGCAATGCGTCCCCATAATTTTGCCTTCGTCCTTGAGCGTCCGAAAGAAACGTTCCCCGGCCAGGCCAAAGGTATAGCGGCTGGTGACGGGCAGGTTGCCGCGCCAGGCTTGCGGGGCTTGCAAATCGCGTTCAAGCAGGGTCATGTCAGGCCTCCTTTCCGGTCAGCGGTTTGAAGTACAGGATGTCGGTGATAGCGCCTTCGCGTTCGGCTTCCGGCTTCCAAACGGCCTGTACGCGCATCCCAATCTTGACTTTTTTAGGAGCCACCTCGCCCAACTTGTGCATGATGCCGCCCATAACCACCGAGGCAGGCCCCAGTTGCGACGCGCCATCGAGCATAATTACCGCCGGGATTTCAGGCTCCTTGATGCGCTGCACATCCCAGGTGACGTAGCACAACGAAAACGTGTTAACCGTGCCGGTATCTTTCAGGGGGACGTACTCGCTCATGGGACGGAAGCACCATTCACAGACGGTACGCGGCGGGACGACGGTCTTGCGGCAGTGGCTGCAATAGACGCCCAGGATGACGCCGCGCTTGAGAGCGGCCAGGTAGGCCCCAATGGCGGTGCCGGTGTCCCAGGCGAACTCCGCCTTCAACTCGTCATGAACGAAGAGCACTTTGCCTTCGGCGAAGTCTTTCTCGCTCAGGGAAGTGCCGGGGAAATGTTTGATTCTTGAAGTCATACGTTACTCCTTGAATTGACCGTGGACGATAGACCGTAGGCCGTTTCCGGCTGTCCACCGTCCGCCGTCTATGCTCTAGCGACCCATCACCACGACCGTGCCAACCTGCATCAGGTCGCCCCAGGCCTGGGCTACGCCGCGCCGGGGCTGGCCGGGAACTTGCCGCCCGCCCGCCTCGCCGCGCAATTGCCAGAACAATTCGGCAATTTTCATCAGCCCGGCGGCGGCAATCGGGTTGCCGACTCCGAGCAGGCCGCCGGAGGGGCAAATCGGCAGGTTTCCATCTAGCGCAGCCGTACCGTCAATATACATCTCGACCGCTTTGCCCCGGTCGGCCAGTTGCAGGCCTTCCAGGTGGTGCAGGGCTTTATAGTCGAAGGGGTCGTACGGCTCGGCAATGTGAATTTCCTTGCGCGGTTCCTTGATTCCGGCCATGTCGTAGGCCATTTTGGCGGCATATTCGACATAGCGCGGATAAACCAGGTCGCGGTTGGTCCAGTGAGCGCTGTCCAGGTTCCAGCCGACGCCCTCAATCCAGACGGGTTTATCGGTCAGACGTTTGGCGGCTTCCTCAGATGCCAGCACCAGGGCCACAGCCCCGTCTGAAACAGGCGAGACGTCGAAGCGCTGCACCGGCCAGGCCAGAGTTTCGGAGTTAAGCACATCTTCGACCGTAATTCCCGATTCGCCCAACAGGGCACAGGGATGCTCTGCCGCGTTGCGCTTGTGCTGCACCGCGACACGGGCAATGTCCTTTTTGTCAATGCCGTAGGTGGTCATGTAGCGATTCATTTCCAGCGCAAAAATCCACAGCAAGTTGGGCTTGAGCGCCCGTTCGGTGGTGTGGTCGAAAATGGTCACGAAGGCGGCCTGCGCGTGGGGATAAAAGGACGACATTTTCTCTTCAGCCACCACCAGGACGACATCGAATAGGCCGGAGGCAACGTGATACCAGCCCTGGATGGGGGTAAAGACGCCCGTCCCGCCGCCGACGTAAGAGCGCATAAAGGGCTTGCCCCAGGCTCCCGCGCCGTCGCTGCAATATTCGCCATTCATGTGGACGCCGTCAAAGGCGTCCGGCGCGGTGCCGAAACAGACACCGTCAACATCATCCATCGTCAGCTCGCAAGAGTCGAGCGCCATCTTCGTCGCCTGCCAGGATAGTTCTTTGGGGGTTTCCAGGGCGCGGCGGACGAATTTGGTCATCCCCGCGCCGATGACTGCAACTTTTCTCATTCCCATAGTTAATTCCTTTTTCTCTGCGTTCTCTGCGGTTAATTTGATAGTACAACCACAGCCGCGCTGGTGGTCGGCGCGCCGCGCCATGACTGCGCCAGTCCAACTTCGACACCGTCCAACTGGCGCGCCCCGGCTTCACCGCGTAACTGCAAGACCGTCTCAAGGGCGCGGTGCAGGCCGGTTCCGTCCAGCAAGTGACCAACGCCCAGGCTGCCGCCCGAAACGTTGACCGGAAACTTGCCACCCGGGTCGAAGGCTCCCTGTTCCAGCAAGGTTCCCGCTTCGCCAAAGCCGCACAAATTCAGCGCTTCCAGCGATTGCAGTTCCTTATAAGCGTAGGTGTCGTCGACTTCGGCAAAATCAATCTCGGTCCACGGGTCTTTGATGTCCGCCTGGCGATAGGCCATGTGGGCGGCCTTTTCGAGATAGGGTAGGCTGCCCCACTCGCGGCTCTCCAGCGAGGCCGAGCCGTTGCACCAGCCCGCGCCCAAAATCCAGACCGGCTTTTGGGTCAACAGGGAGGCTTTCTTTTCGGAGGCCAGCACCATCACGACGGCGCCATCAACATGCCCGGCAGTTTCGCGGTGTCCCAGCGGCCAGGCCAGCGGGGGGCCTTCGAGCACTTCATTCACAGTTAAATTGGCGGGGAAGGAGGCCAGCGGATTTTTGAGCGCGTTGCGGCGGTTTTTGACCACCACAGCGGCACATTGTTCCTGGCCTGTGCCGCTTTCATGAAGGTAACGCTGCATCTCCAGGCCAGCCACAAAATGGGTGTTCAGCCGCAGGGGACGGTTCAGCACCGGGTCTTGAGCGTAAGCCGATACGCCGTCGGGGGTCAGCAGGTTCGAGGCTTTGCTATGGCCTTCCACTGCAACCACGTCGAACATGCCGGTGCGGATAAGCATGTAAGCCGTCGCCAGCCCATGCAAGCCGTCACCGGTGATGGTATGCACGGATTTGAGTGCCGCGCCCAACTGGTCGGGAACGTATTCATCGAAGATGCTGACGCCTTCGTGAAAGTCCTCGGCTACGGTGACAAAGGATTCCACATCGCGGCGCGGGTCTACACCGGCATCGGCATAGGCGCGCACTGCGGCTTCGTACATCAACTCCTTATAAGATATTTCGGGCGTGCGTGGCCGGAATCCCGACCAGCCCGCGCCCACAATCGCAACGCGTTCGTTCATGAACTCTCCTTTCTCTGGCTGTTGGTTGGGCAGGATGGCGGTCTTTTATCCTGCGCGTAGAATCCCCCAGGGTTCGTCTTGTCTTGCAATACATGGTCTTTTCCTGGCACAGTTTCACTCCCGAAACGTGTCCAGGTGGAATGGCTGGATGATTTCCCCCAACCCGATTCAAAAATTTGCATCTTCCTTCTCCTTTGGCGTTGAGAGTAGGATACGACGGTCATTCATTGCGGCTGGTTTGGCTGCAACTTTGCATGGATTGATGTTTATGCCTGCGTGTTCACCTCCATATGGAAAACGACAATCCCGGTTCAGTCTCCGGATAATGCGTGCCGGGCGATGACCAGTCTTTGAATCTCGCTGGTACCCTCGCCGATGGTCATCAGGCGCGCGTCGCGATAAATCCGTTCGACCGGATACTCGCGGCTGTAGCCGTACCCACCAAAGACCTGGATGGCATTCCGGCAAACGCGTTCGCCCATTTCGCTGGCGAACAGTTTTGCCATGGCGGCCTCCTGGGTATAAGGCTTACCCTGCTGTTTGCGCCAGGCGGCATAGTAGATTAAGTTGCGGGCGGCGGTAATTTCTGTGGCGGCATCGGCCAGCATCCACTGGATGGCTTGCAGGTTGGCAATCGGCCCGCCGAAGGCATGGCGCTCTTTTGCATAGGCGACAGCGTGCTCGAAAGCCGCCCGCGCAAGCCCGAGCGCAATCGCGCCGATGCTGATGCGCCCGCCGTCCAGTGTGGCCAGTGTTTGGCGCAGTCCGTCGCCCTGCTCGCCCAACAGATTACCAGCCGGGACGCGCACGTCCTGGTAGGCCACCGCGCTGGTGGGTGAGCCTTTCAAGCCCATCTTTTTTTCGGGCGGGGCAATGCGCAGGCCGGGCGTATCGGTTGGAACCAGTATCATGCTCATGGCATGCGAGTCGTTCTGCGAATCGGTTCGGGCCAGGGTAATGATGTACTCAGCGATGACGGCGTTGGTGCACCACATCTTCGCGCCATTGATGACCCATTCATCCCCATCTTTTACGGCCCTGGTCTGGATGCCCTGCAAATCGGACCCCGCTCCCGGTTCGGTCAGGGCCAGCGCGCCGAGTTTCCCTTTGCCGCTCGCAACCAGGGGCAGCCATTTTTGTTTCAATTCTTGTGAGCCGTACAAAACAATTGGGGTAGTGCCCAAACCGTTATGGGCTGCGATAGCCAGGGCCGTCGAACCGCATGCCCAGCCAAGTTCTTCCATGGCGATTGCCGCGCTGATTGCATCCACACCTGCGCCGCCATATTCTTCAGGGATATTCAGCCCCAGCATGCCCATCGGCCCCATTTTGCGGACAGCCGGCCAGTTGAATTCCCCCGTTTCATCTGTCTCATGCGCCCGGGGCTGCACTTCAGCCGCCACGAAATCGTGAACGGCTTTTTGCCACATACGCTGCTCGTCGGTTAGCTCAAAATCCATCGCGTCTCCTCCTGCAGAAAGACAAAAAACTCTTTGCAATCAACATATACGGTAATCTATTTTTCTATGGGTTATAGCCCTCTCAATGGTGGTTCTTTGACATTTGCCGTAAAGAAGCCCATATTTTGGGGAACTTGTCACAAGAATTCTCAAACAGCATCAATAGTGTCCTTCGAATCTATAAAACAGACAAATATGGGAATATATTGTTCATATTCTACTATACATCAAAAATCCCCTGATTTGTTGAAATTTCCAATATTAGTATACACATAGCCCCGAT
>JAWOIR010000395.1:0-2518 GCA_046484545.1 Anaerolineales bacterium | reverse complement strand
TCTCGGCCATGCTCCAGGAACTCGACCAGATTGTGCTCGAAGCCGGCGGACGTTTCTACTTCGCCAAAAACAGCGAAACCACCCCTGAAACCGCCAAACGCTTCCTGGGGGAGGAAACCGTCGCACGCTTCAAGTCGCTCAAAAAACGAACCGACCCGAACAACCTGCTCGAGTCGGATTTATACCGGCGTATTTTTGGGGAGTTGTAAACCAGAAAGATTTTCTCCTTCCCGCTGGGAAGGAAAAAATTCGCAAAACTGCCTGTTTGGGCGGCTTAGGTCGCCCAAACAGGCAGTTTTGCAGTACTTATCTTAATGATGATGCCCGTGGTCGTCGCTGCCGGTGCGCGACCCCAGGAAAGGCCGCAAACCGCCCAGCCGGTCTGCATACAAAGCCAGCCAAATCGCAATCACATTCGTTATCGGCACCGCCGCCACCAGACCGAGCGACCCGACCAGGGTGCGCACAATCTCCTCGGCAATCATCTCGGTGTTAAGCAGGAAACCATAATTTCCCTGCCCCAGGGTGAACAACAACAGGGTCGGTAGGGACGCGCCCGCGTAGGCCAGCAGCAGGGTATTGACCGTTGCTGCCACATGGTCCTGCCCAATGCGCATGGCCGTGCGGAAAAGTTCGACAAAATTAAGCGCAGGGTTGGCGCGATTGATTTCAAAAACCGCCGAAGACTGGCTGGTCACCAGGTCATCCAGCACACCCAGGGCGCCGATAATCAACCCGCCCAGCAGCAACCCGCGCAGGTTGATGGTAACGCCCGACATTTGCGCCAGGAAGAGCGCGTCCTCGTTGCCGTAACCGCTCAGGCGGGTGAGACCGATAAACAGCACAGCCAGCGTGCCGGTAAGAATCAGCACCAGAATCATGCTCAACACTGAGGCATGTGTCTTCAACGTCCAGCCGTAGGTGACATACAGCGAGACGCCCAGCAGCAATGCCGACCCAATCAGGCTGACCGTCACCGGGTCTTCCCCGGCCAGGATGCGCGGGACAATGTAGGTGATAATGACCATCAGGCTGAAAGCCATGGCCAGCAGGGCGCGAAATCCCTTCCAGCCGCTGGTGAGAAGAATAGCCAAAACAAAAAGCCCCAGCAATACCAGGAGTGGCTGTTCGCGGACGTAGTCTACATAAAAAGCAACCAGCACCCCATCGGGGCGTTTACCAAGGGTGATGAAAATCTCATCGCCGGGCGCGAAAGGCGTAAAGTCGGGGCGCACCTGGCGGCGTCCATAATCGACCTCCATCTGGATGCCCTTGTATTCGCCTTCGAGCAGTTCGACGCGCATGACCTGGTAATCCTGGTCGAATCCGCCCAAATCGACCTGGCCTTCTTCGATAATGTCGGTCACGCGGGCGCGCAGGGTGTCAGTGCCGTAAGTGGCAGAGATTCCTTCAATTTGCGGCGTTTGCAAAAAATAAGGGATGACCCAAATCGCAACGACAAACACCAGTGCAAGCAGGAAAACAGACAGGAAAATAAACGCGCGGGAATTTTTCTTCTTTTGAAGTTCAGGATTCATGTTTTTTTATTGGTGAACGGTAGTATTACAGCGCAAGGTTGCATTGTTGCTGCGCATTCACTTCCAGAGATAACCGAAAAATGGTTGTGCGTGGGGGCGTGCGCCCCCACGCACAACCATTTTTCGAGATTTTTCTGGAACTTTGTGCTGTAATATTAGTGCTATTCATAAAAATCAGGGATTTCTTCATCTTCAGGCTGACGGCTTTTCTGCGGCGCAACAACCGCAGGCCGGGCGCGCAAACTGCGCAACAAGGTGTTCGTCTCGCGGGCGTGATTGACCAAATCGACAAAAACAAGCATCAACTGACCAAACGCAGCCGTGACCATGCCAAGGACAAAACTGGCCGCACCCAGAATAAGCAGCGCAAAACCGGCATTAATCACCCGGCGCATGTCATCATTGGCTTCAAGCCATTCGTTGACCAGTCTGGTAAAGGCATCGTTTTGGAAAAATCCGTAGATCGAGCCGACAATGCCAAACAACATGAGCAAAACCCCCAAGATGATGGCCACCACAGCGGTAAAACGGACAAAAATGTACATAAGACCTCCACTAATTTGAGGCGCGCACGCCAAAAATTTCTCCGGGCGGGTGCGTTTCAGACGACAGCAAGGCGAGGACAGCCTGTTCAAGGCTGGCGAAAGTCGGCTCAGGTTCCATTCCCTGCCCCAACCCATACACACGGATACGATGGGCAGACAACTCGACCGCCGCGCGGCGCGTCAGTTCGGCCACCGCCCGGCGGCTGGCGGCATAAGCCGGAGGCAGGTCACGCTCCATGTCGCCCAGCAGGTTGACGATTAAGCCACCGCCTTGCTCGCGCATCACCCGCGCAACCGATTGTATGACCAGGAAAGTGCCAATCGTGTTGACTTCAAAAACACGGTGCAAATCCCACTCGTCCATCTCCAGCAGGCCAGCTGAATGCTCAACATTAGCGCTGTTGATGAGGATGTCAATGCGGCCAAAATCGTCGA
>JAWOIR010000390.1:0-5177 GCA_046484545.1 Anaerolineales bacterium | reverse complement strand
CTTATTTATGCAGATTTCTGCAGGTATTCCCGGATTTGCTTGCATACGCGTGTATGCTCCTGGCGCAGGCTTTCGGTGTCGGCTTGCAGGCTATCTGTCAGGCTTAGCTTTCCGGCTTGTTTCATTTTTGTGCCGTTATTCATTGGAACGCCAATCAAAAAAGGGATTGCCGAAACCCCTGCCGGTTGTGTTTGATTTGCTTATGGCGGTGCGCTTGCTCATTCGTGGTGGTGCAGGCTTTTGGAAATATTTTCGAAGACTACTTCCAGGTCAAGGAAGGCATCAACCACGTCCGGGTCGAAGTGTTTGCCGCGCTCGCTGCGAATTTGCTCGCCGGCTTCCTCATAGCCATAAGCCTCTTTATAGACCCTCTTACTGGTCAGCGCGTCATAGACGTCAGCTAATGCCATCAACCGTCCCGAAATCGGAATGTTTTCGTCGCGCAACCCTTGTGGGTAGCCGCTGCCATCCCATCTCTCGTGATGCGTATAGGCAATCTCTTTGGCAATTCGCAAAAACGAACTGCGCGTATTGCCCAGGGCTTGTTCAGCCCGTTCCAGCGCGTCGCGACCATAGGTGGTGTGTTTCTTGATTTCCTCGAACTCTTCCGGGGTTAGTTTTCCGGGTTTTAGCAGGATGCTGTCCGGTACGGCAATTTTGCCAATGTCATGCAGCGGGGCCGACTTGCGCAACAATTCGACATTTTCAGAATTCAGAAAGGATGAAAATTTTGGATGTGGGGCCAGATAACGCGCCAGGCTGCTGACAAATTGCTGGGTCGCCATAATGTGTGAACCGGTTTCCTGGTTGCGGAACTCGGCCAGGGTGGCAAAGCCGACAATGGTCACATCCTGGGTGAGTCCCAGTTCACGGGTGCGTTCGCGCACCCTTTCTTCCAGGAAGCGATTCTGGTCGTACAAGGCCAGGTGCGTCTTGACCCTGGCGCGCACAATGGCCGCTACCACAGGCTTGGTGATGTAATCCACCCCGCCGACTTCGAAGCCTTTGCTCTCGTCCATCGTTTCGCCGAGCGCAGAGATGAAAATGACCGGGATGTTACGGGTCAGCGGATTGCCTTTGAGTTGCTGGCAAACTTCGTAGCCGCTCATGCCGGGCATCATCACGTCCAATAGAATCAAGTCTGGTAGTGACTCCGGGTTGATTGCAATCTCGAGGGCTTTTTCCCCCTCGAGCGCCACTTTCACGGTATATTCCTTTCCCAAAATGGCGCTTAGCATGGCGATATTTTCAGGGGAATCGTCTGCTATCAAGATGGTTTGCTTTTTTTTATCGCTGTTCATAATAGTACTCCTGCTTGCTGAGTCAGTGTTCATTTTTGAAATCGACCCGAATGTTGTTAAAAAAAATGGAGTTTTCGAAAAAACCATCGGGCGGTTCTTTTCGATAAACTGCTGTCTATATTCTTTCACAAAATATACAAAGTTTCCTTACAAATGTTATACAATACCTGAGTAGCATAATCAAGACCAATTCTATCTAAACAGGAGCTTTGTCTTATGAGTACAACTCAAACCACAACCCTGGCAGGCGGATGCTTCTGGTGTCTCGAAGCCGTCTTCGATGACTTGCAGGGTGTTCTCTCTGTCGAATCGGGATACTCCGGCGGTCAGACGCCGAATCCCACCTATCAGGATGTCTGCAACGGGACGACCGGCCACGCCGAAGTCGTTCGTATCAAGTTCGACCCGGCCCTGCTCCCGTTTAACGACCTGTTGCGTGTCTTCTTCAGTATACACGACCCAACCAGCCTCAACCGTCAGGGCGCCGACGTGGGCACGCAATATCGTTCGGCCATCTACTACCACGATGAATCTCAAAAGCAGGCCGCCGAAGAAATTATCGCCGAACTGCAAGCCGCCCAACTGTGGCCCAACCCAATCGTGACTGAAGTGTCCCCGCTTACCAACTACTACCCGGCGGAAGACTACCACCAGGAATACTTCGCCAACAATCCCAACCAGCCTTATTGCGCGGCAGTCGTCGCGCCCAAAGTGGCAAAATTCCGCAAACAGTTTCTCGAGCGGTTGAAGAAGTAGGGTATGGCGTTTTCACCCCCTGGACATTCTTCCTTTTGTCCATATACAAATGTCACAACCCGAATCATCCCTTAAGGAAATCCTTAATTAATTGACTCCTGCCTGGCTGAATGCTATCCTTATATTGTTAGACAACTATCGTCTGCTAACGTGACATATTGCAAACAATTCTTTATTCACCCAAAAGGAGGCACTATGCTAGGCGGTTATGCAAACAAGCTTGCTCATGTAGATTTGACTACAAAAACGGTTGAATTCAAGCCAGTCCCTGAAGATTGGGCGCGCCAATATGTTGGCGGTCGTGGTCTTGGTGTCAAATTCGTATATGAGAACGGCCCGCAGGTTGACCCGCTTTCCCCGGACAACCTGCTTTGCTTTATGAACGGCCCGCTGACCGGTTCTGAAGCCAACATGAGCGGTCGCATGGCGGTTGTCACCAAATCTCCACTGACGGGAACCATCACCGACAGCCATCACGGCGGCTGGAGCGCGGCTCGCCTGCGCTGGGCTGGTTATGATGGCCTGCTCTTTAAAGGTAAAGCCGACAAACCGGTCTATGTCTATATCCATGATGGTGAATTTGAAATCCTGGACGCTGGTGAAGTCTGGGGCAAGAGCGTTCATGACACAATGAAGTTCTTCAAAGATAAATACGGCGAAAAAGACCTGACCGTCATCTCGATTGGCCCGGCGGGTGAAAACCTGGTCAAGTTTGCCTGCTGGATTAACGAAGACGACCGCGCCAGCGGACGCGGCGGCACAGGCTGTGTCGGCGGTTCGAAAAATCTCAAGGCCATCGTCGTCAAAGCCGAAAAGAAAATTACCAAAGCCGAAGACCGCGACGCCTGGAAGGCAGCCGGCAGGCGCGCCCTTGAGTGCATCATGGCCGAGGAGAATATCACCAGCCCGCGCAAAGGCGGCCTGTCGGTCTTTGGCACCAATGTGCTGACCAATATCACCAACAGTATCGGTGCGTATCCTGTCAAGAACAGCCAATTGACGGCCTACGGCGAAGACGCCGAAACCCTGAGCGGTGAGTGGGTCAAGGAAAACATCCTGGTCAACGACCCAACCTGTCATGCCTGCCCGGTGGCCTGCAAGAAGGAAGTCGAAGTCACGGATGGGCCTTTCAAAGGCCTGCGCATGGAATCGGTCGAGTACGAACCGTGCTGGTCGGTCGGCGCGAACTGCGGCAATCCCGATGCCCGCCTGGTTGCCAAGATGATTGACCTGGCCAACGATTACGGTTTCGATGCCATTGAACTCGGACATCCGCTCTCAGTCTGGATGGAAGCCAGCGAAAAAGGTTACAGCAACGGCGACGGCACACTTGCCTGGGGCGACCCGGACGGTATGACCAAGGCCGCTGAAATGATTGCTTATCGCAAGGGATTCGGCGATGTGCTTGCCAATGGCGCCAATGCTGTCGCCGAACACTTCGGACACCCCGAACTGGCGATGACGGTCAAGGGCCAGGCCATCCCGGCCTATGACCCGCGCGGCCTGAAGGGCATGGGCATTGCCTACGCCACCAGCAACCGCGGCGCCTGTCATCTGCGCGCTTACACCCCGGCTGCCGAACTGGGCGTCATGCCCTTTGGCTCGCTTAAGGTTGACCCGATTGAGTGGAAGGGTAAGGGCGAACTGGTCAAAATCTTCCAGGACGTGCACGCCTTCTCCGACAGTATGGACTTGTGCAAGTTCAGTGCCTTCGCCATGGGCGTGGACGAATATGCCGCTCAGTATTCGGCGATGGTGGGTGTGCCGTTCACCGGCGAGGACGTGCTCAAGACCGGCGAGCGCATCTACAATCTGGAACGCCACTACAACAATCTGAACGGCTTCAAGGAAGGTTCAGACTACCTGCCCAAGCGCTTCACCGAGGAACCTTCGACCATGCCCGGTTCCGAAGGTCATGTTTGCGAACTGGACGATATGCTCGAAGAGTACTACAAAGTTCGCGGCTGGGAAAACGGCGTTGTGCCTGAAGCCAAACTCAAAGAACTGGGTATCGTGTAGCCAATCCGTCTCTTGCTGGCCCGTGTACCGCCGCCTTTGCGCAGCACTCTCGCAGGCGGTTTCCAGACCGGATACTGATTCGACAAGTTTTGACTTTCTAACAAGAACGCGCCCAACCGGGCGCGTTCTTTCATCCTTCATCCTTCTGAATTCATTCTTTATCACGCCCCCGCCCGCAGCGTCTTCATCGCAAAGCGGGCCATGAAATCATCGTAAACATCCTCGCGAATTTCCATTATCAGGCGCGTCTGGCCGACGGAGAGCGAACCCAGCCGAAAGGGTTCCATTTTTTCCAGCCGCACGACCCATCCCTCGCCGCGGACTTCGTTCTCAGCCGCAAGCGTTCCGCCGAGTTCTTGCAGGTATTCCTTTAGCAAGAAATAAGGGATTCCGCGCATCTCGCGTGTGACGGTCTTTATTTTTGGGATGTTGTTCATTTTCATGCAATATCCAATTGCCTTGTATCACAATTTTGGCTCTGTGGGAATTCCCGTGATAAGCCCCCGTATTTTGTGGCGAACATCAGGGAGCCGTTTTTCGTGTTGAGATTACGAACATCGATTTTCGAATACCGAGTATCGATGTTCGTGTTTGGCTTACGCAGATTTTGATTTGACAAAATAAGCCATGTAGTTCATATCTTCTTTATCGTATGCGACTTTGAAATTGCCCGTAAGTGGATTGTACATCAGGCTGGCGATTTGTACGAATTCCAGACCGGCTTCCCGCGACCAGGCCTTGAGTTCAACGGGACGAATCAATTTGCGGTAGTCGTGTGTGCCGCGCGGCAAGAGACGCAAAATATTTTCGCCAACCAGGATAACGGCAAACAGCGACTTGAGCGTGCGGTTGATGGTTGAAAAGAAGACCCGTCCGCCGGGTTTGACGGCCCGGGCGCAAGCGGCAATCACTTTACCCGGTTCGGGGACGTGTTCGAGCATTTCCATGCAGGTCACAGCGTCAAAAGATTCCGGCTGTTCCTCGGCGAGTTCTTCGGCGGTGACGGCCCGGTATTCGATTTGCAATCCCCCGGCCTGGGCGTGCTGGCGGGCCGCTTCAAGCGAGGGCAGCGACAGGTCGATGCCGGTCACCTGCGCCCCG
>JAWOIR010000375.1:0-3297 GCA_046484545.1 Anaerolineales bacterium | reverse complement strand
CGCAAGAGGCGATAGTATGCGAGATAGTATCTCGCGTTACAGGAGCACTATGCCGCCATAAGGGGGCAGGTCGATTTTAACTCCTTCGGGCGCAGGGTCAAGCCGACAATCGGAATCGGTGGCGTAGCGGGGGGCGGATTGGGGTAGGGGCAGCGTTCGGGTAACGTGATTCGGGCGGAGGTTGAGGACGGTGACGAGTGAAGAATCGGCGTCGAAACGGCGATAGGCCAAAATGGCGTCATCCGCATAGATGGTTTCGCGTTTGCCGCGGCGCAGGGCAGGGTATTCGTGGCGCAGGCGGGCAAGTTCCCGGTAGTAGGCGTACAGGTCGAGGTCTTGCCCGGCGGCATCCCAGGTCATTGGCAGGCGGCCTTCTTCGTGGATGGCACGTCCGTTTTGAATCATGTCGCGCTCTTGCGATGCGCCGATTTCGGTGCCGTAGTAGAGGATTGGCGCGCCAGACAGGGTGTACTGGCACAGGGCGGCCAGGCGTAGTTTGCGCTTGTCGTTACCCGCCACCCACAGGAATCGGTTCATGTCGTGGTTGTCGAGGAAGGAGGGGCGGCTGAAGGTTGCGGGGAAGAAGGTTTCGTGGCGGTCGAGGAAATCGGCGAAGCGGCGCGCGCTCCAGCGGCCAAAGGCGAAGGTCTGGCGCATGGCTTCGAGCAGCATGAAGTCGAGGGCGCCGTCCATGCCGCCTTCGAAGGTGATTTGCGAATCGGGCGGGTCGACGGCTTCGCCGAAGGTCCACGATTCGGGGTTGGCGGCGCGGGTGACACGCCGGAATTCGGCGTAGAAGTCGGGGCTGGGGCCGATGCAGTAATCGACGCGGAAACCATCGACGCCAAATTCGAGCCAGTATTTGGCCGCGCCGAGGACGTGTTCGCGGGCTTCGGGGTGGCGCAGGTTGATTTGCGGCAGGGTTTTGACGCCGAAGAAGGTCTTATAGTCGTGCGGCCAGGTTTTCCAGGCGTACCAGTCGAAATGCGGGCTGGTCTTGTCTTTTTGGGCTTCGAGGAAGGTCGGATGCTGGTTCGACCAGTGGTTGGGGACGAAGTCCATCAGCAGTTTCATGCCGCGCTTGTGGGCTTCATCGAGCAGTTCGCGGAAATCTTCCTTGGTGCCCAGGCGCGGGTTGATTTCGTAGAAGCTGGTGGCGTCGTAGCCGTGATAACTGGGGCTGGGGAAGATGGGTGTCAGCCACAGGCAGTTGACTCTCAGGCCGGCGATGTAATCGAGTTTGGCCGTGATGCCGCGCAGGGTTCCGTTGCACTTTAGGGACGGTTTCGGCTCGACGTTAGGAAATTCGGTCGAGGGGTCGAAGAAGCGGTCGGCAAAAATCTGATAGAGGACGGCGTCGCGCGTCCAGTCGGGGGGCGGGTCGTTATCGACGTAGTAAGCGTAAAAGTTGCCCTCGTCGGCGTAGGTTTCGGGGCCGGGGACACCGGCGGCGATGCGGTAGCGGACAACGGTTCCGGGTTGCTGGCCGGGGATTTGTCCGCCAAAGCGGCGCACATAGCCCCAGACGAGGGTGTCCCATTCGGCGTCGAGCGGCTGGAGCGGGATGGCGTAGCCGTTTGTGGCGGTGCCGTTTTGCCCGGCGGGATCGCTGCCGTCGTTTGTCCAGTAGGCCCAGGCTTGCTGGTGGGTGTGTTCGGGGCCGAGAGTCAGTTCGAGGCTGACGGCCTCGCCGGGGAGCGGGTCGCGCGGGGCGAGGCGCTGGGCGTGGGTGATGCCGCTGCGCAGGGCGCGGATGTGGGCGAGGCGTAGTTCTTCGGTGGCGAGGCTGCCAAAGATGAAATCGTCCATGTGGGGAGTCCTTTTTTGTGGAACGCGGATTGCGCAGAGGTTTATTGTCATTTCGAAGGAGCCGCTTTTGGCGACTGAGAAATCCTGAAAATGTTGGGAAGATTTCTCGCCGCTACGCGGCTCGAAATGACAAGGACTTGGCTGGCTACGGCCAGGTGAAGTGCAGGATGGTAGCCGAGTGGGGCGGGAGTTCTTCGAAGGGGTGGTAATCTTCAAATCCGCCCTGGGCGTTTAGAACGGGCAGGGATGCGCCTTCGAGGCCGATGACGGTATTGACGGTCAGGCCCTCGCGCAGGGGGCTGGAGGCGAGGTTCAGGCCATACAGGTTGGCATTCTGGGGCGTGGGATGGCTGTTAATCAGCACCAGGAAGGCTTCATTGTCGTCATAGCGCAGGATGGAATACAGTCGCTGGCTGCCGGGGTCGATGACCAGGGTCTCGCCGGTGCGCAGGGCGGCGTGGCTGTTGCGCAGGTGGACCAGTGCCCGATACAGGTTGAGCAGGGAGTCGGGGTCGGCGCTCTGTGCCGCGACGTTGTTGGTCTGCCATTCGGGGGCGAAATGTCGCCAGGGCTGGCCGGTGGTGAACCCCATGCCGGGCGGGTTGACCTTCCAGGGCATGGGCAGGCGGATGTCTTCGTCGGGTTTGGTGCCGGTCATGCCGATTTCTTCGCCGTAGTAGATAAACGGGACGCCGGGCGAGGTCAGCAGCATGACGGCGGCCAGTTTGGCTTTTTCCACATCGCCATTGAGGACGCTCATGACGCGGTTCTGGTCGTGGTTGGCGAGGAAGACACCATACTGCCCGGCAGGGTAGTTATCCAGCACGACTTGCAGGTGACGCGAGGCGGCGCTGGCGATGGGGCCTTCGGCGGCGCGCAGGAAATTCCCAGCCAGGTCGAACTCAAAGACGATGTCTACTTTGTCGCCGACATATTCTACTGTTTTGTCGGTTTCTGTCCAGACTTCGCCGACTGCGAAAATGGTTGGGTCGATGGATTTATAGAAGGTATAGTAATCTTCGAGCCAGGCCAGGGTTTCGGGGGTGTTTTCCTGGACAATGCCGCGCTCAATCAGGTGGATGATGGCGTCCAGGCGGAAGCCGTCCACGCCCATTTCGCGCAGCCAGAATTCGGTGATGTTGTAGAGTTCCTGGGTGACATCGGGGTTGGCTAGGTTCAAATCGGGCATGCCCGACCAGAACACGCCGTAGAAGTAGCCGTCCTTGCCTTTGTGCCAGACGGGTTGGTTCCAGGGGCCGATGTAGCCGGGGTTGGTCTCACTCCAGATGTACCAGTCGCGGTATTGCGGGTCGCCCGCGTCAGAAGCGCGGAACCAGGGATGCCCGACGCCGGTGTGGTTGAGGACGAGGTCGATGATGACGCGGATGCCGCGCTTATGGGCTTCTTCGACCAGGCGTTTGAAGTCTTCTTTTGTGCCATACTGGCTGTTGACATCGTAATAGTCAACGACATCATAGCCGTGATAAC
>JAWOIR010000280.1:0-13621 GCA_046484545.1 Anaerolineales bacterium | reverse complement strand
CCCGGAGGAGTGCCAACTCTCTTACAACCCGCTGACCATGGCCCTGCTGTGGAACACGCTTGCCACCCGCCAGGTCAACCTGCTCGAACAGGCCCTGCGCGAACGTTTCAACATCCACCCCGATTGCGCCTGGGTCAACTACGTCCGCTGCCATGATGACATCGGCTGGACCTTCTCAGACGAGGACGCCGCCCGGCTGTGGATAAACGGGGACGACCATCGCCGTTTCCTAAATAAGTTTTACACCGGGCGTTTCCCCGGCTCGTTTGCGCGCGGTTTGCCTTTTCAGGAAAACCTGAAAACCGGCGATTGCCGCATTTCGGGAACCTGCGCCTCGCTGGTCGGGTTGGAAAAAGCCCTGCGCGAGGAAACCGAAGTCGAAGTGGAACTCGCCATCCGGCGCATTTTGTTGATTCATGCTGTTATTCTGACGGTGGGTGGCATTCCGCTGATTTACCTGGGCGATGAGATTGGCACGCTGAATGACTACGAATACAGCCGCGACCCGGCCAGGGCCGGGGATAGCCGCTGGGCGCACCGTCCGGCCACAGACTGGGACAAAATGTCGGCCCGGCACGACCCGTCCACGATTGAGGGGCGCGTCTATGCGGGGCTGCGGGCGTTGATAGAACTCCGAAAACGGAATCCAGGCTTCGGCGTTGGGGCGACCGAGGTGATGTTGCTTGGCGGTAAACATGTCCTCGGCTATGTCCGCCAGGCTGAAGGTCAGAGAATCCTTTCCTTCTTCAACTTTAGCGAAAAAGCCCAGACCATCTCTGAAAATATTTTCAGGGTCTATGGATTGGGCTATGGATTTCAGGATTTGATGCGCGAACAGCCGTTCGAAGCCCGCGATGTTGGGCTGGGGCCTTATGAAACCTTGTTCTTGCTGGCCAAACCGGGGGCGTAGAAAATGAAATAACAAAAATCGGAGCCATTTGGCTCCGATTTTTGTTTGGCTATGCCACTTGCGGCAGGTCTTTCATCGCTTCGGCGACTGCCTCTGCCGGGTATTCGTAATCTTCCAGGCTACTGGATAGGTATTTTTCATAGGAAACCATGTCGAAATGCCCGTGCCCTGAAAGGTTGAACAGGATGACGCGCTTTTCGCCTTTGGCCTTGGCATCCAGGGCCTCGTCGATGGCGGCGCGCACAGCGTGGGCCGATTCGGGAGCCGGGATGATGCCCTCGGCACGGGTGAACTGCATCGCTGCTTCGAAGGTGGCGCGCTGCTTAACGGCAACCGCATCAATCAGCCCGGCATCGACCAGCGAGGAAAGGGTCGGGGCCATGCCGTGATAGCGCAGGCCGCCAGCATGGATTTCGGGTGGCATGAAGGTATGCCCCAGCGTGTGCATTTTGACGACGGGGGCCATCTTGGCGGTATCGCCATAGTCGAAGGTGTATTTGCCCTTGGTCAGCGAGGGTGTGGCGGTCGGCTCGACGGCCACCAGGCGGGTGCGCTGTCCGTTTTTCAGGTTTTCTCGTAGGAATGGGAAGGCAATCCCCGAAAAATTGGAGCCGCCGCCCACACAGCCGATGACCACATCCGGGTATTCCCCGGCCATGTCCATCTGTTTGAGCGATTCTTCGCCGATGACCGTCTGGTGCAGCAAGACGTGGTTTAGCACCGACCCCAGGCCGTACTTCTTCGTGCCGCCCGACATGGCCGCCACTTCGACTGCTTCCGAGATGGCAATGCCCAGCGAGCCATTGTTTTTGGGATTTTCGGCCAGCAGACCGCGTCCGTAATTGGTGCGCTCGGTCGGGCTGGCGAAGACCTGGGCCCCAAAAGTCTCCATGTAGATGCGCCGGTAGGGTTTCTGGTTGTAGGAAACCTTGACCATGTAAACTTCCAAATCCATGTCGAAGAAGTTGCAGGCCATCGCCAGCGAGGTGCCCCACTGCCCCGCGCCGGTTTCGGTGGTCATGGCGTGCGTCCCGGCGATTTTGTTGTAATAGGCCTGGGCAATCGCTGTATTCGGCTTGTGCGACCCAACCGGCGATGTGCCTTCATATTTGAAGTAGATATGCGCGGGGGTGCCGAGTTCCTTCTCCAGCCGCACTGCCCGCAACAGCGGCGTGGGCCTCCACAGTTTGTAAATCTCACGCACTTCTTCGGGGATTTCGATAAATCTTTCGGTGCTGATTTCCTGCAAAATCAAATCCATCGGAAAAAGCACCGACAGAAAATCGGGCGTTACTGGCTCAAGGGTGGCCGGGTGCAGCACCGGCGCGGGCGGGATGCCGCTATCGGCGTTGACGTTGTACCAGAACTTCGGCAGGTCAGATTGGGACAGGTTGAAACGGGTTTCACTCATGATGATTTCTCCTAATATTGGGTTGGCCTTACAGTCTATATTTTTTGATTCTCTGGTATTCGCCGTGAAGAAGGTTGCATTTGGGGTGTGAGCGTGCGTAAGCACACTCACACCCCAAAATGCGGGGGCTTACCACGGGAGCTTCCAAAGAACCTGTTTTTTTACGGGACAAAGACATACGCCTGCGAATCAGCGTCGGATTGCTTCTCGGCTACAATCTGCTCGATGGCCGCCTCCGGCGCGGATGCGGACGCCCCCAGGCCGGCCTCTTGCAGCATGGGCAGAATCTGCTCTTTGGCGTTTTGCTCGGGGTTGATGCTTCGGGTTGTGTTGTTCATGGTCTTCTCCTTTCAAATAAAAAGACAGCGTTCATCCCAAACATGGGACGAACGCTGTCTCAAAACAGTCGGTCCGTGGTGCCACCCAACTTAGGCCGCTTATTGATAAAAAAATCCCCTGATGAAGCAATCAGGGGAAAAAGCCAGCCTCACTCATCAATCAGCACGTTTTGCAACGTAGTGACTCTGCTCGGGTAACGGGCGCAGGCTCCCGGAGTGGGCTACTCACTTTGGCCTCGATACGGGTTTTGACCCTACTCGACCAGCGCTTTCTCCCTTTCAACTCGGAGGTCCATTCGTCGTTCTCGTTTCGGTCAGGACTTTCACCATAAGCGCCTGCTCTCTGTGCCGTCGTAGAACGAGTACTCGTCCTCGTCTTCGTTTTTTAGTATTGGCGCGATTATACGCCGATGACAGGATTTGTCAAGTCAAATTTATGACAGATTGTGGCTCTTTAGGAATTTCCGCGATAAGCCCCCGCATTTTTGGGTATGGGCGCGCGTACGCGCGCCCATACCCAAAAATGCGACCTTCTTTACGGCAAATATCGAAGAACCCAGATTGTCCATCCTTGACGTAGAGGGTACTTGGGATACAATTAACCAACCGGGGCGATGGCGGAATCGGCAGACGCAGCGGACTTAAAATCCGCCGATAGAGATATCGTGAGGGTTCGACCCCCTCTCGCCCCACCACAAAGACCACCCAGCGGGGACTCGTTGAGCCCCCGTTCCTTGTCTCACCATTAAGAGAGCAATCATGTATTTCGACCGTTTGACCCTGGAACAACTCGAAGACCAGACCCTGGCCCCGTACGGGATGCGCAGCAAGGATACCAAGGGCCGCGCTTACCTGGATGGCGAGCCGCAATTCCGCACCCCTTTTCAGCGCGACCGCGACAGAATTCTGCACACCACCGCTTTTCGCCGCCTGGAATACAAGACCCAGGTTTTCATCAATTACGAGGGCGATTACTTTCGCACCCGCCTGACGCATACCCTTGAAGTTGCCCAGGTGGGACGCACCCTGGCCCGCGCCCTGGGCGCCAACGAAGACCTGATCGAGGCCATCTGCCTGGCCCACGACCTCGGTCACTCGCCCTTCGGACATTCGGGTGAAATCGCCCTTAATCGTCTGATGAAAGACCTCGGCGGATTCGACCACAACAAACAATCCTTCCGCATCGTTACCAAACTAGAACAGCGTTACCCGGAGTTCCCCGGCCTGAATCTGACCTGGGAGGTGCGCGAGGGCATCGTCAAGCACGAATCGGAGTACGACGTTTCCGATGCGCGCGATTTTAATCCCGAACTGCGCGGCAACCTGGAGACCCAAATCGCCAACGTCGCCGATGAACTGGCCTACACCACCCACGACTTGGACGACGGTCTGCGCTCCGGCATGATTAATCCGCACATGCTGGAGGGAATCGCATTGTGGGAAATCCTGGTTGAATCGTTCAAGTGGCGCGGCCCGTTGCTGGAAGATATGGACCGTCACCGCATGATTCGTCAGCTGGTTGGCATGTTGGTCACCGACGTGGTGCAATCCACCGATGCCCGCCTGAAAGAAAGCGGCGCAAAATCGGCCTTGGATGTGCAAAAGTTGGAATACAATGTCATTGGCTATAGTGAGGAGATGCGACGACGCAATCGCGAGTTGAAGGATTTCCTGTACAGCAAGTTGTACCGTCATTACCGTGTTGTGCGCATGGCCGTCAAAGCCGAGCGCATCATTGGGGAACTGTTCGAGGCCTATCGAACAGAACCGGCCACCCTGCCTGGCCATGTTCAGAAAAACATTGACATTCGCGGCCTGGAACGCACGATTTGCGACCATATCGCCGGAATGACCGACCGTTACGCCGTCGAAGAGCACAAGCGTCTTTTCGACCCGTCTCTCAAACCATAACCAAATTGACAGGATGAAAGTTGAAGGTTGCAGGCCAGACTTTCTCCTGCAACCTTCAATGCTTTTGTAGAGGAGTAATCGCATGACCCAACCCGGACCCACTTACCTGACCGCAGAAGGCGCCGCCCGCCTGAAGGAAGAACTGACTGAACTAAAAGGCCCGCAGCGTGAAGACCTGGCCAAACGCCTGCGTGACGCCATCCAAATGGGCGACCTTTCCGAAAATGCCGACTATCACAAAGCCAAGGAAGACCAATCTTTCCTGGAAGGCCGCATTCAGGAATTGGAATATATTCTTGGCAATGCTGTCATCGTTGAAGATAATCAGGGCGAACGCGATATCGTCTTTGTCGGCGCAAAGGTCACTGTCCAGGAAGATGACTTCGAGCCGGAGGTGTTCCACATCGTGGGCGCAAAGGAAGCCGACCCGCGCAATGGCAAGATTTCGCACGAATCGCCCTACGGTAAAGCCCTGATGGAGCATAAAGTCGGTGATGCCGTTGAGGCCGAAACGCCGGGCGGCAAGGTGCGTCTGAAAATCCTGAAAATTGAGTAACCTGCCTAAAAACAAAAATCACCCCCGGCTTTGCGGCGCGGGGGTGATTGCTTTTTGATGAGAATGTTTGTGTTACTTCGACCAGATTGCCAGTTCGAGGGTGACGCGCTCGAAGTAACTCTGCTCTGGCAGTTGTCCCTGACCGTACTGGGCATCCACAACGGTTACCAGCATTTGCAGGGTCTGAGTTTCGAGCATAATCTGCTTTTGATGTTCCAGCAGGAACATTTCACCCTTGGATTCCAGTTTTGCGCGGAAGTTGGGGTCGTTGAAAGCATGGGCGCTCATTAGCACCTTGGTCACGGTCTGGATGTCGTTTTTGTCGAACATCCAAACTTCAAATGCGGTGACTTTTTTCGGGTCGCCAACGCCAATGGTTTCAGAAATGCCTACACCGCACTCGCCCAGGAACTCGCCCGATTGGGCATCAATGCTAAACGAGTCGTCGAACAGGTCATCCCCAATTACGTAAGTGGTGACATATTGAGCCACCGGCGGGGTGGAGGCTACGGCTGAATAATCGGTCTTCTCAGTCGAACGGCTGTGTTCAGCCGCCTGTTGGGCCGCCGTCAACGGTGCGCCCGGACGACGCGAGTCGCGGAAGAGATAGAAGCCGAAGGCCAGGCCCACCAACAGAATGGCAACAACGGCTATCCAAAGGAACCAACTCCAGAAAGAAGGGCTGCTGGCCGGTTGCACGCCCTCGTCAAATCTCATGACGCCGAGTTCGGTCAGTTGCATTTCAAAAATCTGGATAACGCCTGGGTCAACCTTGCCTGGTTGGTCTTTCAATTGCTGGAAGGTTTGGTAAGCGTAAGGGCCTAAATCCTGGTAGCGTTTGACGGCCAGGTTGGTATCCCCATTGACCCTGAAAGAGTCAACTGTCATGCTCATGTATTCCAAGCGCAAATCGGCGCGCAATTTCTCAACAGGCTGGTCAATCCATTCAACCGGTTGAATCCCCCAGCCCCAAATCAGGCCGAGAATAATGCCGACAACCAAGACGAAAACTACCGTAATCGCTTGTCTTTCCCTGGCGAAGTTCGTGATGTAGTCCATAGCGCTCCTTTCAAGATGGAACGAACATATTATCTATTATACAAGAAAACACCCATTTTTTGACAAATTGGCAAAAAATGGGTGACTTTTGGGTCAGGATTCGCTCAAAACCAGGTCTAAAAGCACGTTTTCCTGGCAGTCCATGCACTGGGCTTCGCGTTTATTGGCGATGACCAGCGTTCCGCCGCAGGATGGGCAGGGTTGCGGCAGCGGGCGCTTCCAGGATGTGAAGTCACATTCAGGGTAGTTGTTGCAGCCGAAGAAGGTGCGCCCCTTGCGGGTCTTGCGCTCGACCAGGTCGCCTTTGCATTTGGGGCAGGCCACGCCGATTTTTTCCAGCCAGGGTTCGGTGTAGCGGCAATCGGGGAAGCCGGAGCAAGAGATGAATTTGCCAAAGCGCCCGTAGCGGATGACCAGTTCCTTGCCGCAGGTCGGGCAGTCGCGCCCAATCGGTTCGGGGCCGTTCTTGGTTTGCGGCATTTCGGCCTGGGCTATTTTGACCGACTCTGCAAACGGACGATAGAAAGCCTCCATGATTTTGACCCAGTCGGCGTGACCCTCGGCGATTTTGTCGAGGTCTTCTTCCATGCGGGCGGTGAAGTCGGTGCTGACGATGTCGGGGAAGTATTGGGTCATCAGGTCGTTGACCAGGATACCGGTCTCGGTTGGTTCGAGACGTTTGTCTACCCGGCTGACGTAGCCGCGGTCCTGGATGGTCGAAATGGTGGGGGCGTAGGTCGAGGGGCGGCCAATGCCAAATGATTCGAGAGTCTGCACCAGCGAGGCTTCGGAGTAGCGCGGCGGCGGCTGGGTGAAATGCTGTTCAGGCAGTAGCCGGATGAGGGTCTGGGCCTGACCTTCAGCGATGTCTGCCGGGATGCGGACGTTATCGGCGTCCTCGTCCTTGACATCTTCATTTTTCGATTCTTCATACACGGCCAGGAAGCCGGGGAATTTGACCGCCGACCCCGCCGCGCGCAGTAGGTAGCGCTGGACGCTTGTGCCGGTCACTTCAACCGAGAGCGTGTCATAAAGCGCTGCTTCCATCTGCGAGGCGACGAAGCGCTGCCAGATGAGCCGGTAGAGTTTGAACATGGCCGGGTCGAGGTATTGCTTCATTTTTTCCGGGTCACGCATTGCTGCGGTTGGGCGGATGGCCTCGTGGGCCTCCTGCGCACCGGCGACGCGGGTTTTGTAATGCGGGGCGCTTTTTGGCAGGAAATCGCCGCCGTAGCGTTTCAGGATATACTCGCGGGCTTCCTTGCGCGCCGCTTCTGAAACGTTGGTCGAGTCGGTGCGCATATAGGTAATCAGGCCGGTGTTGCCGCCCTCGCCCACGTCCAGGCCTTCATAAAGCCGCTGGGCCAGTCCCATGGTGCGCTTGGTGGTGAAACCGAGTTTGCGCGAGGCTTCCTGTTGCAGGGTGGATGTGATGAAGGGTGCGGCAGGTTTGCGGCGGCGCTCGCCGCGTTTGATTTTGCTGATTTCGTAGGCCGCTTTCTCCATGTCGTCGAGGACGGGACGGACATCGGACTCGTTGCCGAATTCGACATCTTTGTCATCAATTTTGTTTAATTTGGCGACGAAGGACTGCTTGCCGCCCTTGGGCTTGAGTTCCGCTTCGATAGTCCAATATTCCTGAGGGATAAAATCTTCGATTTCGCGCTCGCGCTCGACGATGAGACGCAGCGCCACCGACTGAACGCGCCCTGCCGAAAGGCGGCTGCGCACCTTCTCCCAAAGAATTGGGCTGATGGAATAGCCGACCAGCCTATCCAGCACACGGCGGGCTTGTTGGGCATTGACCAAATCCATATCTATCTGGCGCGAATGACTGAAAGCCTCGGTGATGGCCGGAGCGGTGATTTCATGAAAAGTCACCCGTTTGGTGCGTTCCGGCTCGATTTCAGCGGCTTCCATCAAGTGCCAGGAGATGGCCTCGCCTTCGCGGTCAGGGTCGGTTGCCAGGTAGATTTCAGATGCGCCCTGGGCCAGTTTTTTTAGTTCCTTGACGACATCCCTTTTCTCGTTGGGGACGCGATATTTGGGCGTAAAGTGATTGTCCACATCGACTGAGAGTTGCGAGCGCAGCAGGTCGCGGACATGCCCGACCGAAGCGCGGACGGTGTAACCCCTGCCAAGGAAACGCCCCACCGTTTTAGCCTTGGCAGGCGATTCGACGATGACCAGTTTCCCGGAGCGTTTACCTTCTTTTTTAGCCTGGGCTTTCTTTGCCCTGGGTTTTTTTTCTGGCGGGGTCAGACCCTCGTGGGCCTCGGTGCGGCCAGTGCGATACATAGTCGTGCCGCAGACCGGGCAACTTCCGCGCGTTACCGGTGCGCCGGCGGCATTAAAGGTTGCCTGCGCGTCGTGAATATCACGTTTGTCTTTACATTTCATGCAATAGGCTTGCATTTACTTCTCCATCCATTAAGTATATTTCTCTCTACCTTCGCGCCTCAAGGTTTCAACCACCTGACGTACTTCCTGGGCGCGGTCTCGGTGGCAAGCCAGCAACACATCACCGGTATCGACCAGGATGACGTTATCCAGGCCGATGGTGACAAACAGGCGACCATCGTCGTTTCCGTAGAGCAGCGAGCCGTGCGTGTCGAGCGAGAGCAATTCGCCGCTGACGATGACGTTGCCGTCCTTGTCGGACAGGATGACATCGAAAAGCGCGTCCCAAGAGCCGATGTCGCTCCATTCCAGGCCGGCAGCGGGGATGACAGCCACCCGCTCTGCATGTTCCATGATGCCATAATCAATGGTCTCGTTTTTCAGGCCCATCCAGTGCGTGTTCAGTGTTTCGGCGCGGGCGGGGGTATCCCAATCGGCGACAATCTGGTTGAGGGCGGTTTGGAGCGCGGGCATTTGGGCGGTGAACTCATTCAGAATGCGCTCTGTTTTCCAGATGAACATGCCCGAATTCCAGGAATGGTCGCCGGAGTATAACATTTTCCGGGCGGTGGTTTCGTCGGGTTTTTCCTTGAAGCGCGAGACGGTGTAAACCGGATAATTGAAATTTTCAGCCAGTGGCGCGCCGCGCTGGATATAACCATAGCCGGTGGCAGCGAAGGTTGGGGCGATACCGAGCGTTACCAGGTAATCTTTTTGGGCCACATCCGCCGCCACGCGCAGGATATAGTGGAACAGGTCACGGTCGCGGATGAAGTGGTCGGAGGGCAGGATTGCCATGACGGCCTGTGGGTCGCGCTGGTGCAAAATAGCAGCCGCCAGCCCTACCACCGAGGCGGTTCCGCGCGGGGCCGGTTCGAGCAGGAAATTCTCAAAGGGCAATTCCGGGGCTTGTTGGCGCAATTCCGCGGCCTGTTCGGCTACGGTGACGACAAAAATGCGTTCAGGCGGAATCAGACCGTCCAAACGGCGGACGGTGGTCTGAAACAGGCTCTCGTCGCTGATGAGCGGGATGGACTGTTTGGGGCGGTCGCGCCGTGAGACGGGCCACAGCCGCGTCCCGCCACCGCCAGCCATGATGACTGCATAGGTGTGTTCGTTTGTGTTCATAATAATGTACTTATCTCGGTTTTGTCATTTCGAGCCGCGTAGCGGAGAGAAATCTTGCGCTACGGTTTATCGATTTCATACGGCGCGGATTCTTCGCGCACGGTTACATACTGCATTCCGCCGACCTGGCGTACCATGCCTTTGAGTTCCATCATCGTCAGGGTGGCGGAAACGCGCTCGATGGGCAGTCCGCTCTGAGCGCGGATTTCGTCCACGTGCAGCGGTTCGGGGCCGATGAGTTGGAATAGTGCGGCCTCGGTCGGGTCGGAGGGCAGGGCTTTGCGTACTTCGCGGCGCTCCAGGTTGCGATTCAGGTCGAGGGCGTCGAGAATGTCTTTGACGGCCAGCAGCGGCCTGGCTCCGTTGGCAATCAGGCGGTTGGTGCCTTTGCTCTGCGGCGCAAAGATGTTACCCGGCACGGCGAAGACATCCCGTCCCTGGTCGGCGGCGAAGGAGGCGGTAATCAGCGAACCGCTGGTTTCGGCGGCTTCGACGACTACCACCGTCAGCGAAAGCCCGCTGATGATGCGGTTGCGCGGCGGAAAGTTGGCGCTTTCAGGCGGGGTTCCGGGCGCGTAATCGCTCAATACGGCGCCCTGGGCCATGATTTTCTCGGCCAAGCCGCGATGTTCGGGCGGGTAGATGCGGTCAACCCCCGAACCAAGCACGGCCAGGGTGCGGCCTCCCGTTTTGAGCGCGGCGCTGTGGGCTATCGCATCGACCCCGCGCGCCAGCCCGCTGACAATTGTGATTCCATTGTGCGCCAGGGTGGTGGCAATTTCCTCCGTCACCTGGCGGCCATAGGCTGTGACAGCGCGTGTGCCGACAATTGCCACCGCCCACGAATCTTCGGGGGTGATTGCGCCTTTCAGGTACAGGATTGGCGGCGGCTGGTCGATTTGTTTGAGATGGGCGGGATAGGCCGCGTCGTCCCAGGTCAGGATTTGAATATCCTGGGCCTGAATTTTGTCCATGTATTGGTCGATATCCAACCCGGCGCGGGTTTCCAGGAGACGCTCAACCAGTTTTGCGCTCAACCCGGCAGAAGCCAGGTCAAACGCAGAGGCGTTCCAGGCGCTCTTCGCGTCGCCAAAATAGTCGAGCAGGGCCTGTAATCGCACTGCGCCGATTCCTTTGACCAGCGTAAACGCAACCCGAAATTTTGTATCCGACATAGCCCCCGCTTAATCATCCAATCCAGGCAAAAGGCGGACGCGCACCAGACCGGCCTCGGGGTCAATTTTCAGGATGACCTCCTCGATGGCGGGCAGGAGCAGGTCGCGCCCGTCGGGACGTTTGACGATGTAAACCTCGTTGGCCCCAGTCAGCAGGATTTCAGAAAGGACGCCCAATTCTTCGTCGTCTTCGTTGACCACCCGCAGGCCGATGACTTCGTGATGATAAAACTCGCCTTCGGGCAGGGACGGGCGGTCTTCAGCGCGGACAAAGATGCCATTTCCGCGATATTTGCCGGCTTCTTCGGGGGTTTCGACGCTATCGAAACGCACCAGCAGGCCGTCATTGTGTCCGCGCACCGAGGCCAGAGTCATGAGTTTGTGGCTGGGGCCAACAAACAGGTCTTCGCCGGGTTTCAGGCGCTGGGGAAAATCGGTCAGCACTTCCATCAGCATTTCGCCGCGCAACCCGTGCGGACGCCGCAATACGCCGACACTCAAATACACAGGCTCGCCAGAGTCGGGCGAGCCTGTCTGGTCAGGATTGACTGACTTTTTTCGAGCGGTCATTAAGGGTCTACCACATCAAGGGTCACTTGCTGGCCGTCGCGTTCCGCTGCGACGCGCAACAGGGTGCGGATGGCGTTCGCAACGCGGCCATTTTTGCCAATCACTCGTCCCATGTCGTCTTTGGCGACGTGGAGTTGCAGACGCACCCGGTTGCCGTGGCGGGTTTGGGTGACTTCAACCTCGTCGGGGCTTTCGACCAGGGAACGAGCTAGATGTTCTGTCAGGGCTTTCATACTTAAAGCCTTTCTAATTGCCGGAGGTTTTGACTCCAGGGTCACGCTTGGCCTGGGCTTCGTCGGCTTCTGTGACAAGGGCCTCAATCGCTTCGCCTTTCTTTAAGCGAGCGTAGCGGTCAAGAGTGCCGGTGGTTTTGAAAATCTGGGCTACAGATTCGGTTGGCTGGGCGCCCTTGTTCATCCAATCGAATACTTTGGCTTCATCGATTTCCATGGTGGCGGGCTGGGTGCGAGGGTTGTAGAAGCCGACAATTTCAATGAAGCGGCCATCACGGGGAGATTCCTTGTCGGCAATCACGATGCGATAGGAAGGCTGGCCTTTGAGACCAACACGGCGAAGACGAATACGAACCATTTGAACTTACTCCTTGAACTATAGGTTTTTATTGTTTTTCGGCTCTTTGAGAATTTCTGTAGAAAGCCTCCGCATTTTGGGGTATGACGTGCGTGCGCGTCATACCCCAAAATGCGGCCTGCTTTACGGGAAATTACAGAGAACCTTTTTTTCTATGCAAGATTGGGTAACTTGCATGGATTGACTGTGATTATCCAAATAAATTTGGAAGACCCTTCATGCCGCCTTTTTGGAAGGTTTTCATCAGTTTCTGGGTCTGGCGATATTGTTTGATGAGTTTGTTGACATCCTGCACTTCCATGCCGCAGCCTGCGGCAATACGGCGGCGGCGCGAGGCGTTGAGAATGTCGGGGTTGCGGCGTTCCTTACGGGTCATCGAGTTGATGATGGCTTCGATGGTTGAGAAATTCTTTTCAACATCGCGCGGGTCGACCTGGCGGGCCATTTGACCCATCTGTCCGGGCAGCATTTCGAGCAGTTGCGAGAGCGGGCCCATTTTGCGCATCTGGCGCATCTGGTCGAGCCAGTCTTCCAGGTCGAATTGGCCTTTCATCATTTTGCCGACCTGTTTTTCGGCGCTTTCGGCGTCGAAGGCGGCTTCGGCCTTTTCAATCAGGCCAATCATGTCGCCCATGCCGAGGACGCGCGAAGCCAGGCGGCCAGGGTCGTAAACTTCGAGGGCATCCAGTTTTTCGCCGGTGCCGAGGAACTTGAGCGGCACGCCGGTCACGCTGCGGATGGAGATGGCCGCGCCGCCGCGTGAGTCGCCGTCCATTTTAGTCAGAATCAGGCCAGTAATGGAAACGGTGTCGCGGAATCCTTCGGCGACGCCCAGAGCTTCCTGGCCAATCATCGAGTCGACCACCAGCAGGGTCTCGACGGGCGGGACGCGGCGGGTGATGGCTTTCAACTCCTCCATCAGGGCCTCGTCCAGTTGCGAGCGGCCGGCCGTGTCGATAATCATGACGGTATAGCCGCCTTTTTGGGCCTGGTCGAAGGCTTTGACCGCCAGGTCGGGCGGTTTGACTCCGCTCTCGGCCACGACCGGGACATCAATACGCTCGCCGAGACTTTGCAACTGCTGGACAGCCGCCGGGCGGTAGGGGTCGCCAGCCACCAATAGGACGCGCTCGCCTTTGCCACGCAGCAATTTGGCCAGTTTACCAGCGGCGGTGGTCTTACCAGAGCCTTGCAGGCCGACCAGCATAAGCACGCGCGGCTTCGGCCCGCTCAGGTTAATTGGCGCGGGTTCGCCCAATGTGCTAATCAGTTCTTCGTTGACGATTTTGACAACCTGCTGGCCGGGATTGAGGGCCTTTGAGACCTCGGCGCCAACGGCGCGGGCGCGCACACGGGCCACAAAGTCTTTGACCACGCTGTAGTGGACATCGGCTTCGAGCAGGGCCAGGCGCACTTCGCGCATGGCAACATCCACGTCGGCCTCGGAAAGTCTTCCGCGGCGGCGCAGGCCGTCAAATACCTGGTTTAAGCGATTGGTAAGAGTCTCGAACATGGGCTGGATTAAAATTGAAATTTTCGCCCCGTGCCGGAGCCTCCACTTGGGAGACTGGG
>JAWOIR010000233.1:0-2670 GCA_046484545.1 Anaerolineales bacterium | reverse complement strand
CCTAAAAATGCAGCAGTGTTGATAACTTCGCGGGCTTCCTCAGGAAGGACACTTAATCTGCGTTGGAGAAGTTGATGTACCGAATTCGGCAACGGCAGCGAATCGATATTTTCCAAATTTTCAGGCAGACCATCTTCAAGCAGTGATTGCAAAATTTCGAGCAGGAACAGCGGGTTGCCACCTGTATCCTGGTCGAGTCTTTCAACGAACGAAGGAGAAACTGTCTGCCCAAGTATATAACAGGAAATTTCACCGATTTCTTCCAATTTTAGGGCGGTAAGTTCAATCTGCCAAATGTGACGGGATGAATTTGTCGCCAGCAGGGTGTCCAACAGCGGATTTCGCTCCTCAAAACGCGAAGCCAGGATGAGAATTCTTTCGTTTTGATTGAAGAACTGATGACTGAGCAGGTGTGAAACAACAGCCAGCGAGGATTCATCCGCCCATTGAGTATCATCAAGGAAGATGAATATCGGTTTTTGGCGCGCCAAGAGATTCAAAGTCTGGTGAATGGCTTCCACCAGCACAGAGCGCGAAAATTCCCCGGCTTCTAGCGAATCCCGGGAAATATCCTGGCGCAAGGCCGCAAGTTCAGGTAGAAGCGGAATTAGCGCCTGAATCCAGATACCTTCCAGTTTTTGCCAGGTCTCATGCGGGACAAAATTGCGCAACATGCTTGCCCAGGGAGCAAAGGGCTGGTTTACTTCGAGTTTTTGGCAGATTCCAATCATCAAATGCGGTGCAGGTTTTATTCGTTGGAAAACTTCCTGTACCAGACGGGTCTTGCCTGAGCCAGATTCGCCCAGAACGAGCGCGGCTTCCCCTGTATGCCAGAGTCGCAGAAGCGTTTGCAGTGCATCTTGATGGCCGATAAACGGGAGTTGTGCGCTGGCTTTTATCGGCCACTCATGGCTTGCTTTTAAACGTGATTCAGGCTGCGGATTGTAAATTTGTTCGGCCAGTGACAGCAAGCGTTCCGGTAGGTCGCTCCCCGTTTCAACTTCCCACAAGTTCCGGGCAGTTTCGTAATATTTTTTCGCCAGCGAAGATTTACCCGCCTTCAAGTAAATTTCAATGATTCGGGCGCGCCATTCTTCATTGTACTCATCCAGTCGGATTGCAAGTGACAGCCAGTGAATTGCATTTTCGATTTGGCCGTTGTGTTGGTCATAGTCTGCCAACCGCTCCAGGACAGGCAGCAACTGGTTGGCTACTTCACTGGCGACCTGGGTGCGCCAACCTTCCAACCCCTCGATATTGGGCATGTTGTATCCGGCGAAAAATTCATCTCCGCCCCATAAATTGATGATTGCCTTCATCGTATTGTACTGATTGACAGTCATCCTGTCTGTATCTGAAAGCCGGTTTCCTGCTCCACCAACATCCATCAGCAGGCGGTTATATTCAAGATAATCAACTTCTATTTTTTGCCAATCCAACGATGCAACTTCATTCGTCGTTTGCAGAATGCCGGGCGGCACATCCTTGCGAATTTTCCCGAACAAATCGTTCAGATTGGCGCGGGCTTTCTTTTCAGGTGCGTCCGGCCAGAAAAGGCTGGCAAGCGCAAGGCGCGATTGTAGTTTTCCCTGGGCGGCCAGATAGAAAAACAAAGTCCGCGCCTGGCGGCGTTGGATAAGGACCGGTTGGTCATTATGGAAAATTCGCGGCGTGCCAAAAAGATACACTTTAAGCATGTTAACCATTGTTTCATAAAAAACAAGCCCATGTCTAGTAAACTTTGTCCACTTTTTGGGTGTCAGATGACATAAAAAATCTCGATTTTGACTCAAATCATCCATGACATTGGCTTTCTGCCCGTTATAATTCGGATATGCACCGTCGGCTTATCACCCTCGCCCGCTCCAGCGGATTCATGCTCACCCTGACCATCGCCCTCGGATGGGGCGGCGGGGTCCTGACCATCGTCCAGGCCTGGTTCCTGGCGCGGGTCGTCAACGACGTCTTCCTGGGCGGACAAACCCGTGAAGCCGTCCTTCCCCTGCTCGGAATCCTGCTTGGCGCGTTACTGCTCAAATCAGCCTTCGTCTGGGGCGCGGATGTCAGCGCCAACGCCGTTGCCCAAACCGTCAAAGCGGATTTACGTACCCGATTGCTCAACCATCTCGCCGCGCTTGGCCCGGCCTACACCGGCGGCGAGCGCACCGGCGAACTCTCGACCGCCGCTGTGGAGGGCATCGAACAACTCGACGCCTACTTCAGCCAGTACCTGCCCGCGATTGTGCTGGCCGCCTCCATCCCGCTCACCATCCTGTTCGTAGTTTTCCCCATCGACCTGCTAACCGGCATCGTCTTCATCTTCACCGCCCCGCTGATTCCCTTCTTCATGGTCATGATAGGCAAAGCCGCCGAAGCGCTGACCAAGCGCCAGTACACCAGCCTGAGCCGCCTGTCCTCACATTTTTTCGATGTCCTGCAAGGCCTGACCACCCTCAAAACCCTCGGCCAGGCACGCGGACAGGCCCAGGTCATCGGCCAATTCTCCGAACGCTACCGCGATATGACCATGCAAGTCTTGCGCGTCACCTTCCTCTCGGCCCTGGCCCTCGAACTGCTGGCGACCATTTCGGTTGCCATTGTTGCCGTCGAAATCGGCTTCCGCCTGCTATACCGCAACATGGACTTCCTGCCAGCCTTCTTCCTGCTCGT
>JAWOIR010000069.1:0-3342 GCA_046484545.1 Anaerolineales bacterium | reverse complement strand
GGGCGGCGCGTTTGCCGACAACGGCGCGCTCGACTTCGTCGATGACCTGATTGCTCAGGGCAGCGGTTTGGGAAATATCAATGCTCATGGGAGGCCTCCGCATAGGTTTCGAGGTATTGGATGATTGTTTCTACTTCCGGGTCAGTGTCGAGACCGGCCGCTTTTGCCGCCGAGTCGAAGGTTTTTGGGGATGAATACAGCGCGGCTTGCAGGTATTTCTGAATCTCATCCGGCGGATTCCAGCCCGGCCCGACGAGCGTGTCGCCGCGTTCAATTTGTACGCCTTGCTCGCGCAAGAGTTCGCGGGCCAGGGTTGCCAGGCGATGGGCGACGAACCAGCGCTGGTATTGTCCTTGAGAGATTCTCGCCAGCCAGAAGGCCAGTTCGCTGCCGGGGGTTTGTATGCGCCGGGTTCTCAGCCAGGCCGTAGAGAAGGAGGCGCGCGTGGAAGACAGGCTGAACAATGCACCGAGCAGGACTATCGCAACCAGGATGCCCCATTGCCAGGATTGCGGAATCATCTCGTAATATTTTTGCAGCAGCCAGGCATATTCGAGCGTCGGCACAAGCAGGCTCTGGCGAACAAAGCCGGACATTAACCAGGCCAGCAGGATGGCAAGCAGCAAAGCCGCGCCCAGGAGGAGCAATCGGGTTCGTTTCATGCGCTCCTCCGGCAGGCGGCGACAATTTCTTGCAGGCAGGCGACCGCTTCGTCAATTTCAGGCTGGGTGGCCTGTTTGCCGCCATAGCGGACGCGCTCGAACAGGCGCGTCAGCCGCTCGGCGGGGGCGGCGGGCATTTGGGCACTGACCATCAGGGCGACAAATTCTGCCGGGGTCAGGCTTATGTCTGTTGCGCCGATTTTGTGTGTTTCCCCAACCGCATCCAGCATTTTGGCGTAGCAGTTGGTGATGGCGTCACCCCAGTCCTGGCCTGCGCTGATTTCGCGGGCGGCCTGCTCGGCGATTTCGACGAAGGCGGCGCGCTGGTCGTCGTCGCTGCGCGTGAAACCGTTTTTGAGCAGCAGCCAGGCCAGGGAAAAGACTATCAAGACCAAAACAAGAGACAGAAGAAATGGAATCCAGAAGGGCAGTGGCGGTTCCTCGAATTCATCGCTGGCGACTTCTTCGGTAAACTCGGAAAATAGGTCGATTTCATCTTCGTCGATTAGCGCTTCCGCCATTTCATCCAGCACGATGGGGGTGGGCAGGCTTTCAGGCAGTTCCTGGTGGCCGAGGGATGCAACGATGGCCATCAGGAACAGCGCGCCAATCACAATTGCCAATCCGAGCAAGGCCAGCCCCAGGGTGCTGCGTGATTTTTTCATCAGCAAAAACGAGCCAAAACCAAAAATGGCAGCGATTCCAAAAAGGACAAAAATCATTGTCATCGTGGGGGAATATGGACTGAAATCCCCTTCGGCCTGGTGCGGAAAAGGAACGCCGGGCGCAAATTCAAGCGACCCCAGCCCGGAGGCGGTTAAAAATAGCAAGCCGATGGCCAGCAGGCCAATCGGCAGTAGAAGGTATTTTTTATTCGGGCGGGGGGTCATGCGGGAATTATACTTGTTTTAGGCGGGGTTTAAAGAAGCCCGCATTTTGGGGTATGAGCGTGCGCGCGTTTGCGGCACGCTCATACCCCAAAATGCGGAAACTCTCAAAGAGTCAAGCCGCTTTGCGCGGAATGCCTTGTTTTTCTCGCGCTTCTTTGGTGATGGGAACAGCGTTTTCATCAGGGACAATGCGCGCGCCATGCCTGTCGGCATACACCTGCGTGAACTCTGCGCCGATGAACATGATTTGCGCTGAGTAAAAGACCCATAACAAGATAACAACCAGCGCCCCGGCCGCCCCGTAAGTGGAGGTAACATCGCTGTTGCCCAGATAAAGACCAATGGCAAACTGCCCCAATATAAAGAGAACGGCTGTGACAGCCGCTCCAATCCAGACGTCGCTCCAGGCTATCTCTACATCAGGCACCACTTTGAAGATGAGGGCAAAGACAACCGTGACGGCACTCAGGGAAATAAGCAGGTTAAGTAATTGGGCCAGAATAGTCAGGTCGGGAAGAAGGGCAGAAACAAACTCGCCTACAGTGGCTAAGGCAGTGCTGATAATCAGCGATACCAGCAGCAGGAAGCTAAGGCCAAGCACCATGCTGAAGGAAAAAAAGCGGTTTTTAATCATGCTCAGGATGCCCTGGCCCGGTTTTGGCGCTACTCCCCATATCGTGTTGAGCGCATCTTGCAGTTGACCAAAAACGCCGGATGCGCCGAACAGCAAGATAATGACGCCGAAAATAGCCGCGAAGACACTCTCACCGGGGTGGCGCGCATTGGCAATCATCGCTTGCAACGCCTCAGCACTATCGGCCCCAATCAGACTGCTGAATTGTGCTATGATGCGGCTCTCGGCTGCCTCTTGCCCAAAAACCAGCCCGGCAATCGCAATCGTAATGATTAAGAGAGGAGGAATGGAGAAGATGGTGTAATAGGCCAGCGCTGCGGCCAGCCGGGCGGCTTTGTCTTCGCTCCATTTTGAAAAAGTGTTTTTAATCAGGGGAATTATATCTTTACCGTTCATCTTGCTCCTCCATTTTTCCTTCTACATTTTTGACGGCCTTTCCGATTTCTGGCAGGATTTCACGGTAATCGGGTGAGCATTGGGAAACATCGTAGCGCAGGATTCGCTCTCCAGAAATATCGTGTAGCCAATCTATTAGATAGCCCTCTATCAGGCTGATGTCGGCCTCCGTGGCAATGTTGATGCGTTCGCGGCGCGCCAACCTGTCGCGGATGACGGCGGCCGGGGCGTGCAGGTGGATGACCAGGTCAGGGGGAGGCAGTGTGGCGCGGATAAATTCGTAGAAGCGGCGGCACAGGTCGAATTCGAGGTCGGTTAAATAGCCGCGGGCGTGGAAAAGGCGCGTGAAGCCGTGAAAATCCTGGTCAAGGCCACCGTCCAGCAGTCCAGGGCGTTGACCGTTACGCAGTTCACGCTCCTGCCCGGCGCGCAGCAGCAGGTAGTCGATTTGGTTGGCAAGGCCGTAGCGTTTGTCGCTTTTGAACAGGGATTGGAAGGGCCGTTCGGCGTGCTGTTCGAGGCCGAGGGTCAGGTTGGCGGCACTGGCCAGGGCGCGCGCCAGGCTGGTTTTGCCGACTCCGCTGGTGCCGACGATGGCGATGAGTGGGGTTGTTTTCATAAAATACTGTGGCACAAACCTGGGCCTTCATTTGTTCAATTCGTGATGGCCTGAAATTCTTAAATAACTATCCACCGATTTGCAAAATCTCCAGCGGTGCGAAATGTTGGCTCAACAGCAATTTGCCATGTAATCTGATAG
>JAWOIR010000018.1:0-10461 GCA_046484545.1 Anaerolineales bacterium | reverse complement strand
GCCCAGTGGAAGGTCCGCCACGCATTACATTACAGATAACGATGGGGGCTTCCACCATGCAGGCATCGGTTATGCCTGCATGGTGGAAGGGCCACCGCCACCGCCCAACCGGTCACCTCGAAACAGGGAAGGTCGTTAATATCATTGCCAACATAGACCACATTGGCCGGGTCAATGTTACGTTCTTTTAGCAAATCCGCCAGCACCCCGGCCTTGTCGTCCAGGCCAATTCCCTGAATGGCCTCCACGCGCATCTTCTTCGCGCGCGCCGAGACCACCGGGTTGACCTCCGACGACAAAATCACCGCCGGAATACCTGCCGCGCGCATCTTCGACATAATCAGGCTGTCGCTGCGATTGGCCGCCACCATCTCATGGCCATCCTCGCTGACCCACACGCGGTTATCCGTCACCACACCGTCAAAATCGAGAACCAGCAAATCGACCCGTTCCGGCAGCGGGCGGCGTGCGCGTCCCGGCGAGACCATTTTTAGGCCGCCAAACGCGACCAGCCACTCGGCCCGCACCCAATCGCGCAGGTTGTCCAAATCGACCGTAAAGTCCGGGTCAATCAAAATCGGGTAAATCGTCTTCCCGCTCATCGAACCATTCAAAATCACAGCGGCGCGGATGGCGTCAATATGCCCGGTTTGCCAGTGGATATCGGGAAGAATCTGACGGGGCGCGTTATACGGTTCTTCGATTCCATCTACTGCAAGCAGATTCCGCATCGGCCCGCTGCCACCCTCAGCCAGCCGCCACATTTTATGAGGGTTTTGCCCGGCTGGGACGACGCCCCGCACCGAGTCCGCATCGGCGTTCTGGAGCAGGATTCTCACCGCATCATCCACCAACCCGACGGGCCGAATCGGCGACGTGGGCCGCAACTGCACGACAACGTCCGGGCGGTAATTCTCGTTTTCAGCCAGCCACGCCAACGCATGGACAAAGACCGGCAAATCAGTGGTCTTATCCTCGGCAAACTCCACCGGGCGCAGGAAAGGCGTCTCCGCACCCCAGGCGCGGGCCACCGCCGCAATCTCCTCGTCCTCCGTGCTGACGATGACGCGCGTCACCAGCTTGGATTGCCTGGCCGCGGCAATACTCCAGGCAATCAGCGGATAGCCCGAAAAATCACGAATATTCTTACGCGGAATTCCCTTCGACCCGCCGCGCGCGGGGATAAGTGCTAAGACTTCAGGTTTCATGTTCATATTCTCCGTAGGGGCACGGCGAAGTTATCGCGCAAAAAGGCCCCGGAAAAATCCGCCGTGCCCCTACCGCACCATTACCAAGCCGTCCAACCCCCATCCACGACCACATTATTGCCAGTCATATAAGATGAGGCATCAGACGCGAGAAATAATAATGCGCCATTCATCTCGTCTTTATGCGCCATGCGTCCTAAAATGGTTTTGGCAGAGTAGTTTTTGGCAAAAAGTTCATCGTGGTTGTTATAAACGCCGCCCGGCGTGAGCATATTGACGCGGATTTCGGTCTCCATGTAGTAGGCAGCCAGGTATTTGGTAAAGCCGACAATCCCGGCTTTGGTCACCGTGTAATAGATTGGCTTGAAAGCGGGCTGCGAGCCGTCCGCTTTGCGATAGATGCGCTGGTCGGGGCCGTTCAAGCCGTAGGTCGAGCAGATGTTGATGATGCTGCCCTTCTTGCCTTGTGCCACCATCTGCTTTGCCACCGCTTGGGTGACGAGGAACGTCCCGGTCAGGTTGACGTTCAGGGCGGCATTCCATTGGTCGAGCGGATACTCCTCGAACTTGCCCGGCGCAATGCCCTTTGAGACGGCATTCGGGTCGAATTTTGGGTCGAGTGCGGCGCTGTTGACGAGGATGTCAACCCGCCCAAATTCCGTGACAACTTTCGCCACCATCGCGTTGACCGAGTCCGGGTGGGTAATGTCGGTTGCCGCGCCGAGGGCTTTGTGTCCGGCCCCGGTCAGGTCGGCAGCGACGGTGGCGCACTTTTCAGCGTTCAAATCCACCACAGCAACGGCGGCTCCGGCCTCGGCCAGGGTGCGGCAAAATTCTACGCCGAGCAGCCCAACCCCGCCGGTGACAATCGCCACACGTCCGGTTAAGTCAAATTTTTCCTGAATTTTTGACATCAATTATCTCCGGTGGGGGCGCAGCATTGCTGCGCCCCTACACAATTATGGCATTCCATACAATACATGGCCCTGCGCTTTGACCAGCAAGGTCAGGTCGTCGAATTGTAACGCGATTTCGCCACCGAAGGCATCTTCGATATCCGAAACATTGAACAGGGCCAGCACAGCCCTGCCCGCCAGCAATTCTTCGCGCATTTCGGCCAGCGACTGGTCGTACCCGTCACGCGGCAATCGGCTGGCCGGATTCTTGGGCGTCGGGATAACGCGGCTGGCGCGCCCGGTGACGTGGTAAATCGCCGGGGGCGAGTTGCTGTAAATGGCGACATCCGGCGGCAAGTCCCGGATGATTGTCAGCACTTCAGCCTGCCGCCAACGCCAGGAAGCATAGCCCAGACCGTCAATTTCGCGTAGTTCGGTGAGGGATTGTTGAAAGTTGAAGGTTGAAAGTGCGAGGACAAAAGCCACTAAAGTCAGGGCAAATAGGACGCGGATTTGACGGATGAAACGGAGCGGCGCAGATTTTTCTTGTTCTTCCTTCGTGCCCTCCCTGGCACCGCCCGCCAGGGCAGGTGTTGTGTCCTTTGTGTTTAAGATTTGTAAGAAATAAACCAGCAAAACCATCCACGAAACATACAGCGGGGAAAGGATTCTGTGCTGGAATTTCGTACTTGCATCGAAAAAACTCATCGAGAACAGAACTGCGCCAAGATAGCCGAAGACGTACAGGGCGGTGGTAAATGTCAGCGGATTGGCGGACGGGTTCAAGAAAAATGAGCGATAAGCCTGATAAGCCAGCCAGGCGAACAAAACCATGCCAACGGCAATCAGGAAGGCGCTCAACGAACCCGACCTGAACAACCATTCCTGCATACCCTGCACAGGAGTCAGGAAATCGGCCACATTCCACAATCCCGTGCGGACGTTGGAAATCTGAATCGGGTTGTACTGGATGACGCGGTTAGTGGCCGAATCGGCGACCAGGCTGTTGCGGATGAACCAGGCCGCAATCGGCGGGATGGCCCCGGCCAGGAAAACGGCGATTCGCTTAAAGCGTGAACTGGTCGAAAGCAGGAAAATGGCAATCAGGAAGGTGGCGATTAATGCAAGGGCTGAGTAGCGCGTCAGGAAGGCCAGTCCAGTGAGGAGGCCGGTAAGCAGTAACCAGTGTTCAGTGTTCAGTTTCCAGCCCTGAACCGAGGGATAACGAAGTCGAAGGGCAGTATTCAGTTTTCCGGGATTGGTTTTTGGTGCGGATTGGTGTTTGATAGCGATGGAAAAAGTTAGGAAGGAGGCCAGGGAGAAGAAAATAAAAAGTGGTTCGCTCAAGACCTGGGCGTGGATTCGCAAGAGTTGGGCGTTGGTGCCAAATAACAGGGCCAGGACGATTCCTGCAGCCTGTGATTTGGTCATCCGGTAGCCGAGTATGCCCACCAGCCCGGTGCTGGCGGCGAAGAGCAGGATGTTCAGCACGCGCGCGCCGCGATAGGGGTCGAGGCCCAGGAGGCCGAGTCCGCCCAGGATGAGCGACAAAAGCGGCGGGTAGTGCGTAACCGCTTCCAGTTTGCTATCCAGCCAGATGTCACTGTAGCCGGTTCCAGCCAGGAGCGAGCGCGCCCCGCCGATATAGGCAGCAGAATCGTTTGTCAGCCCAAGTCCAGCGGGGGTGACGTACCAAATCGCAAGTCCGGCGGCGAGGGAGATGAGGAGGAGTAATGAGAATAAAGGGATACGGGACAAAGGGTTTGCAGTCCGCTTTGGAAGGGCTTTGTGGGGGTAGTCGGGGTAGATAAAGTTATTAAACGGCCCGCCCGTCCCGGGCAGGGCGACAGGCGGGCCGGGGAAATCCTACTCGCTCAGTAAATAACCCTGCTCAAGCAGGTAGCCAATCACTTTGCGGGCGTTCTCTTCGGGAGTAACGCCGGAACCTTTCAGGCTGATTTCTGGTTCAATCGGCGGTTCGTAGGGGTCGTCGACGCCGGTGAAGCCCATCGGTTTGCCGTCCTGCATGGCCTGGCGGGCTTTGGCGTACAGGCCCTTGACGTCGCGCTGTTCGCAGACTTCGACCGGGGTGTCCATGTAGACCATGATGAAGTTCTCGCCGACCATTTGGCGGGCTTCGTTGCGGGCTGAGCGATACGGGCTGATGGCCGCGCAAATGACCGCTCCGCCGTGCCGGGCAATCTCACTGGCGACAAAGCCAATGCGTAGGATGTTGGTGTCGCGGTCTTCCTTGCTAAAGCCGAGGCCTTTGCTCAGGTGGGTGCGGACAACATCGCCATCCAGCACGCTGGCTTCGCGGCCATGTTCGAGCATCAGTTCGGTCAAAACCTGGGTGGTGGCACTCTTGCCAGAGCCGCTCAAGCCGGTGAACCACAGGCAGAATCCTTGCTTGTGGCGCGGCGGATAGGACTGACGCAGGATTTCGGCTGTTTCAGGGCGGGTGAACCACTCAGGCAGCAGTTTTCCTTTGACGAGATAATCGTCGCGCACCTGGGTGCCAGAGATGTTGAGCGTTTTTGCGCCAGCCGGAATGTCTTTCTGCTCGACATAGCGGTCTTCGTCAGGCAGGTAGACCAGCATTTCGAACGGGACCATCTTGACACCCAGTTCGGCTTCGTGCTCGGTCATCATCGTCTGGGCATCGTAGGGGCCGTAGAAGGGTTTGCCTGCACTGTCGTTGCCGGGACCGGCATGGTCGCGGCCAACGATGAAGTGATTCGCGCCGTGGTTGCGGCGGATGATGGCGTGTAGCAAGGATTCTTTGGGACCAGCCATGCGCATTGCCAGCGGAAGCAGGCTGAGCAGGGTGTTGTTCTTGTCGTAGTAATTCTCGACCAGGGCCTTGTAGGTGCGCGTGCGGGTGTAGTGGTCGACATCGCCGGGTTTGGTCATGCCAACCACTGGATGAACAATCAGCGAGCCGTTGACCGCCGCGGCAGCGCGCTTGGTCAGTTCTTCGTGGATGCGGTGCAGCGGATTGCGGGTCTGGAAAGCAACCACGTTCCCGTTGCCCATCGCTTCGAGTTTTTCGCGCACCTGGGCCGGGGTGTGACGAATCTCGACAAAGTCATAATACTTGGGCATATTGAGGATTTTGATTGGCCCGCTGATGCAGACCTTGCCCCAACGCGCCATTTCGGAAACCATCGGGTGCTTGGGGTCGTTGCTGCCGTAAGCCAGGTTGGCTTCAGTCTCAGCATCCCAGTGGAAGACTTCATCCAGTTCCATGACGGCGACGATGTCGTTGTTGGCATTGCGCAGGACGAGCGATTCGCCCACAGTCGGCAGTTCCGCCGGGTCGGCGGTCAGGGTGATAGGCAAGGGCCACAGGGTTCCATCGGTCAGGCGCATCTTGTGCAAAACGCTCTCATAATCGGCTTTACCCATAAAGGTTGTCAGGGGTGAAAATCCTCCGGTGGCGAGCAGTTCCAAATCGCACAGCGCGCGCATGGAAATTTTGATGGATGGCAATTGGGCAGCCTGGGTCAGCAGAGATTCGCGCTCCGCGCCCTCAGCAACCAGATTGACCAGTGCGCCGCCATAGGGGGCGATGAGTTTGGCTTTTGTCATGAATTTTTCTCCTGTATTTCAATATTCAGTTGTTGAATTTTGAATATTATATCATGTGTATTGCGCAAATCAGATTGATTATCAAAAATGTCCGGCTGTAAATCGGACACACATGCTATAATTTTTCATACAATTTACCCCCACCTGATACAACAGGAGAACCAGATGATTCCCCTACTGACAGCCCTCTTCTTTGGCTTTATTCCTTGCTTTTTCTTTGCCGCAATTTTATACTGGCTCGACCGCTACGAAAAAGAACCGAAACTTTTGTTGATAGGCGTATTTTTATGGGGGGCTATTGTCGCCGCAGGCGGCTCATACATTCTTAACTCGCTCTTTGGCATCACCGTGTTTGGTCTGACCGGGTCTGACTCGCTGGCAAGCGTGGCCGGGGCAACTCTGAGCGCCCCGTTTGTCGAAGAAACCCTGAAAGGCATGGCCGTCTTGATTGTCTTCCTGGTTTTTCGGCACGAATTTGATTCCATTTTGGACGGCATTGTCTATGCCGGGATTGCCGCGCTCGGCTTTGCCGCTGTCGAAAACAGCATCTACATCTGGCGCGGATACCTCAGCGACGGTTGGGGCGGACTGGCAACTCTGGTCTTCATCCGCGTTATCATGGTTGGCTGGCAACATCCTTTTTACACATCCTTCATCGGCATGGGGCTGGCGATTGCGCGCACCAACAACAACGGCTTTATCAAAGTTGTTGCGCCGCTGGCCGGCTGGGGGCTGGCGATGTTCACTCACTCGATGCACAATTTTCTTGCCTCCGTGCCGCTCTTTGGCGACCTGACCTGCCTGCTCATCTCTGTCTTGGACTGGATAGGTGTTTTCTTTATGTTTGCCGTTATCCTGTGGGCAGGCTGGATGGAACACCGCAACATTATCAATCACATGCGCGAAGAAGTGCAATTGGGCGTCATCACACCAGCCCAGTACAGCACTGCCTCCTCTAACATTGCGCTTTCGATTGTTTGGTTAACCTCTATTTTCAGCGGAAAATTTCGCGCCACCTCGCGCTTCTACCAGGTCATTGGTGAATTGGCTCACAAAAAAGAACAATTGCGTAAACATGGTGAAGAAGGCGGTAACAGCGCCCTGGTGCAAAAATACCGCACTGAATTGGCCGCCCTCTCGCCTCGCGCCCAGGATTAATACAGACAAAACATGCCCTCAACCATACGAAAGCAATGGAAAGCCACCCTCGTCCCACTGGGATTTATCATCCTGGCAATCGGGATGTTTATCCTGACCCCTCTTTGGGCCAGGGAATGGTATTTCACGCCTTTCAACGGTTTCCTCATCGAACCCAATAACGTGCTTAGCCAGATTGGTGGCGAAAACTGGCCTGGAAAAGTGCAGGGATTGCAATGGGCCGACCGCCTTCTGGCAATCAACGGTCAGCCTGTCGAAAACAGCGACCAGATGTACGCCATGCTGCGCGAAAACGGCTGGCAGGATTTCGAGGCTACCTTCTACCGTCGCAGCGATGACAGCACCTTTACCGTCACCATCAGCCCGGAACGGGTGAACTTCCAGGACTTGCTCTCCCTCTTCATCATTCCCTACATGGTCGGCCTGACCTCGCTGGGAATTGGCCTGTGGGCTTACCGCCTGCGTCCCGACTTCCGGCCCACGCGCGCTTTCGTTATCTTTGTCTCGGCAGTCGCCCTGCTGACATCCACCTTCCTCGACATGAACACCACCCACCGGGTTGTGCTGCTCTGGGCACTCAGCCTGCCAGCCGCCGGGTCTGCGCTCCTGTACCTGGCGCTCATGTTTCCCCAGGAACTGCCCATCATTCAACGCTGGCCGTTTTTGCGGCTTATCCCGTTCGTGATTGGGCTAATTCTCGCAATTTTCATTGCCAGGGATATTCTCCTGCCGCCCAACCCTTACGCCTATATCGATTCGTGGCGCTGGGGATACATCTTCATCGCATTGGGAATCCTGTCCTTCCTGGCCAGTCTGGCTGGTCGCGTTTTTGGAGAAAGTTCGCCTTTTGTCCGCCAGCAAAGCCGCGTCATCATCTTCGGGGCAGCCCTGGCCTTCCTGCCCATCCTGGTACTTTACCTGCTGCCGATTGGCTTTCTCGACAGTGTGCCTGAATTTCGCCCTGAACTGCTTTTCCCGCCTGTCATTCTCTTGCCGCTTTCCGTCACCTACGCCATCCTGCGCTACCGCCTGCTGGACGTAGACCGTCTTCTCAGCCGCGCCCTGACCTATGTGCTGACCACCAGCGCGGCCCTGCTCTTTTACTTCCTGTTGCTCAACCTGGCATCCTTTATCTTCCAACAAACCGTGCAAAGTGACGACCCCTTTGTCATCGCCGCCTATATTCTCATTCTGGTCATTGCTTTTGCGCCCCTGCGCAACCTCATCCAGCGCGCCATTGACCGCGTCTTCTACCGCTCCCAGGCCGATTATCGCCGCAGTCTGACCAATATTTCGAAAAACCTGGTCGTCACCCCCGACATTCATCACACCATCAACCTGCTGCAAACCGAACTCGACCGCGCCCTTTCGCCTGAAAAATTTGTCGTCTTCCTCTTCGAGGATGACCGCCAACGCTACATCCCATTTGCAGCCCAAAGCACTACCACCCAGATATTTGCCCCCGATGACCCCCTGCCGCGCTTGCTTAACCAGTCCACCCAACTGCTCTGGCTGCCGCCTGAACGCCCTATGCCACCCGAACTACGCGACATGGGCCCGATTAACTATCGTGTCTTCGTTCCACTGCGGTACGAAGGCCGCCTGACAGGCTTCATGGCTCTCGGTCAGCGCCGCTCCGGCGAACCCTACAACAGCGACGACTTTGAGTTCCTGAGCGCCGTTGCCGCCCAATCGACCCTGGCCCTCGAAAACGCCCGCCTCTTCCAAAATCTGCGCCACACCCTCGAAGAAACCATGGAAATGAAAAACCTGATGGACGACATCTTCGCATCTGTCGCCACAGGCATCATCACCACCGACGTGGAACGAAAAATTACCCTCTTCAATGTCGCTGCAGAACGCATCCTCGGCCTGCCGCTCAAAAAAGCGATTGGCCAACCACTCGTAAATGCCCTGCCCGGTCTGCCGCTCGAAAACATCACCGAAAACGTCCTGCAAAACGGCAAAACCACCCAGGGCCAGGAACTCAACCCCAACCTCGCCAGCCGTGGTGAAGTCTTCCTGCGCGTTTCTGCATCGCCGCTCAAAGACGCCCACCAGGCCACCAAAGGCGCAACCATTGTCTTTGAAGACCTGACCGAAAACCGCAAACTCGAAAAAGAACGCGCCATCATCCACCAGACCTTCGGGCGCGTTGTCGCCCCGCGTGTGCGTGACAGGCTGCTCTCCAACCCCGCCGGGCTTGACCTGGACGGCGCGCGCACCCTCGTCACCGTCCTGTTCGCCGACCTGGCCGGGTTCACCACCTTCAGCGAAAGCCACATCCCTGAAGATGTCTTCACCGTCCTCAACACCTACCTCGACACCGCCGCCCAGACCATCCTCGAGCAGGAAGGCACCCTCGACAAATTCATGGGCGATGCCGTCATGGCTATGTGGAACAGCCCCGACCTGCAACCCGACCACGCCCTGCGCGCCTGCCGCGCCGCCCTGCAACTGGTCGAACGCACTCGCAAGCTGCATGAACGCTACAGCAACCCCGAATATCATCGCATCTTCCGCGTCGGCATCACCACCGGTTACGCCATGGTCGGCAACGTCGGTTCCAGCAGCCTGTTCAACTACACCGTCATCGGCGACACCGTCAACCTGGCCCAGCGGCTTGAAGTCAGCGCCCAGCCGGGGCAAATCTTCATCCAAAAAAACACCTACGAAATAGTCAAAGACCAGGTCGAAGCCACCCAAATCGAACCGCTCATCGTCAAAGGCCGCATTCACCCTGTAGAAACCTACCTGCTCAAAGGCCTGCGATGAACAAACACCATCACATCGAAATGACCCGCGAAGCCCTCGGCCCTGAGTTCAGCCCCGCCGCCCTCGAACAGGTTATCGCCGCCAACCTCGGCCAGGACGCGTTCTACTACCAGTTTGCCCACGACCATTTCCACTTCGACAACAACGCCTTCGAGGCCGGATACGCCTACATCCAAACCTGCCGCCAGAACGCCATTGCCGCCATCCAATCAGGGGATGCCCCTCTTGCGCGGGCGGAATTTGGGCGGCTGACGCACACTGTGCAGGATTTTTACGCCCACTCCAACTACGTCGCCCTTTGGCGTGAGCAGCATCCCGGGGCCGCCCCGGAACACATCGACCCGTTGCTTGACTCCTGTTTAATCGACCCGACTCTACACTCCGGGCGGCTGTACTACCCGACGGAAATCCTGTATTTCATACCGCCCTTGCGCGAATGGGCCATGAAACGCCTGCCCGAAGATTCACACGCTCACATGAACAAAGACGACGAAACCCACCTCGACTTCGCGTACGCCCGCATGGCCGCCATCTACCGCACGAGCATCGAGTGGCAAACCCTGGCCGAGTCATTAACTGACAAAGAAAAAACCGCCCTAACAGGCGGCCTTGCTTCTTGATAAGCCTTCGCATTTTGGGGATGAGCGTGGATATGCACGCTTATCCCCCTGACTGTCTTATCTGTATGGCCGCTTTGCTGCCCACAAGAAAAAAAACGGAAATTTGATGTTCATGCCTGCTTTGCAGGCATGAACATCAAATTTCCGGCTCTCCTCGTCAGGGATGTGGATAGATAGCATTGTTTTCAGGGGCCTCCGGCAGGTAGAGCACGG
>JAWOIR010000305.1:0-6775 GCA_046484545.1 Anaerolineales bacterium | reverse complement strand
GTGCAGGCCAGTGAGATGCCATCCGCCCAGGTTTCGTCGCTCTGTCCGGCAGGCCCAATCTCGTTTAACTCGACCAGCGCATTACGACAGGGCGGTTCGGGGGAGGGATGTCCCTGAATCAGGTGCAGGGCCGACCAACTGCGCGGCTCAATCAGTTTGACATAGCGAATCACCTGTCCGTCCGAAGAGCCGCCCGCATAGACCAGCGCATCACCGCCCTTATAGCCCAGGTTGTTGCGGTTGCCATCGATGATAACGTGGCTCAACATGGCTTCGTCAAAATCACGCATGACAACTGCCGTTGCAAGCGTAATACCGACCACACGCAAGACTGCCCGCCGAGAATCAGTCGGATTATCTTCGGTGTAGAGTTTTTGTCCGGCTGCGGTAAAGAGCACCGGGCTGGTCAGTTCAAACAGCGATTCCTGGCACAACACGGCTTCATCGCCGGGATTACGCAGTCGGGCATTGATATCCTGCTGGCTGCCGCCGGGGATACAGTCCACAGCGGGCACGGCTGGTTCAGGCGGCTCAGCCGGGGCAACGGAATCGACGGGCTGGGATTCTGCAGCCGGGGAGGAAGGCTCGGAGGCGACAGGTTGCGTGGCAGGCGTTTGGGGCAGGTTACAAGCCGCCAACAGCAAGACAAGGGTTGCATAGTTCAATAACCTGAAAGCCATAAGTATCTCCTTACGAACAGAAAATGCGATACAATCAGTATGATTTATTTTAATTCATTTTCATCGTAGCACAAATCGGCTCTTCATGAGTTCTCGCGATAGTCTGTCTCCCGCATTGTGAGGTATGAGCGTGTACACGCTCATACCTCACAATGCGACCTTGCTCACAACAATATTAGCGAACCCATAAACCGTGGAACAATTCGAAAGGTTTCACGGGTATAATGCAGTCATGCTTCACTTGACAACCTTTGACCCCATCGATTACTTGGTGGTCGGCCACTTGAGCATCGACAAGGCTCCCGCCGGGCCGGTATTGGGCGGCACAGCGGCTTATTCTGCCCTGACTGCCCGCGCCCTGGGCTTGCGTGTCGGCATTGTCACCGCTTGGGCTGGAGAAATCAGTCTCAATGCGCTGGCGGGCATCTCCATCGTGGCCGCTGAATCACAGGTATCCACCCATTTCGAAAACATCTATACCAACGGCAGCCGGGCGCAGTACATCCGCCAAATCGCCGCCAAAATTGACCTGTCACTCGTGCCCGAACCCTGGCGCAGCGCGGGAATCATCCACCTCGGTCCGGTTGCCGGGGAACTGGACAGCCAACTGCCCACCGGATTCCACCCCACCCTGCTCGGCCTGACGCCGCAGGGCTGGATGCGCACCTGGGACGCCAGTGGTCGGGTAACGCCCACAAACTGGGATAATGCCGAAATCGCCATGCAAGCTGCCGGTGTAACCGTCTTCAGCACCGAAGACGCCGCCGGGAACGAAGAACAAATCGAACACCTGGCGCACTTGGGCCGCTTGGTTGTCGTTACCGAAGGCGCCGCAGGCTGCCGCCTGTTCTGGAACGGCGACAGCCGCCGATTCCGCGCCCCACAGATGAAGGAAGTTGACGCCACCGGCGCAGGCGATATTTTCGCAACCGCTTTTTTTGTGCGCCTGGTCAACACGCGCGACCCCTGGGAATCCGCCCGTTTCGCCGTCAACCTGGCGGCCCACTCGGTGACGCGCCCCGGACTGGCGGGCATCCCCACCCAATCTGAAATCAATACCTGCCTGACGGAGATTTTGCAATAATGACCAAAATTTATACCCTGGTGAACCAAAAAGGCGGCGTCGGGAAGACAACCACCGCCATCAACCTGGGCGCGTATCTGGCCCGCCTCGGCCAAAAAGTCCTGATTGTCGACCTGGACGCCCAGGCCAACGCCACCTCCTGCCTGGGGATTGACAAGCACTCAGTCGCGGGCGGCACTTACGAGGCCCTGCTGGGGATGTCAACTGCCGGAAGCCACATCCTGACCAATCCTGACCTGAAAATTTCGATTCTTCCCTCAGCGCCCTCCCTGGCCGGTGCGGAAGTCGAACTGGTCTCACAACCTGAGCGTGAATTCCGCCTGAGAGCCGCCCTCCAGCCGCTCATTGGGCATTACGATTACATCCTGATTGACTGCCCGCCCTCGCTCAGCCTGCTGACCGTCAACGGCCTGATGGCTGCCCAGGATGGCGTCATCATCCCAGTGCAGTGCGAATACCTCGCGCTGGAGGGATTGGGGCAGTTAACCCAGACCTTGCAGCGCATCCGCGCCTCGCTCTACCCGGAGATGAAAATTCGCGGCCTGGTCATGACCATGTTCGAGGGGCGCACGTCCCTGGCGAAAGATGTCGTCAGCGAAGTACGCAAACACTTCCCAGGGCAGGTTTTCGGCGCTATTGTGCCGCGCTCAATTCGGCTGGCCGAAGCGCCCTCGTATGGATTGCCAATCGCCGCCTATGCGCCATCCTCAACCGGCGCGCAGGCCTATCACGCCCTGGCCGAAGAAATCTTGCAGGCTGACAGACAGGCCGTACCAGCAGGATAACCCAGGAGGTAAAAAATGCCCGTTAAAAAAGGACTTGGCCGCGGCCTGGAAGCCCTGATTCCATCATCCGGTACCTTCCAGCCTGAACCCCTACCCGATTCACTGCCTCCCGACAACGAAGCCTTTAGCAGCGTTGTGCAGGTTTCTGTTGCGCAGGTCAGGCCCAATCCGCGCCAGCCGCGCACGCACTTTGAAAAAGCCACCCTCAATGATTTGGCCGTCTCCATCCGGGAGCATGGCATCATCCAACCCTTGATTGTCAGCCGGGACGAGAGCGGCCCGGGCTACATCCTGATTGCTGGCGAGCGCCGCCTGCAAGCCTCCAAACTGGCCGGGCTGGAAAAAGTCCCGGTTATCGTGCGCCAGACCACCGACCAGCAAAAACTCGAACTGGCGCTCATCGAAAACATCCAGCGCGCCGACCTGAATCCGCTCGAAGAAGCCAGCGCCTACCAACAACTCTCCGATGAGTTCAGCCTGTCGCACGAAGAAATCGCCCTGCGTGTCGGCAAGAGCCGCGTGGCCGTGACCAACACCCTGCGCCTGCTCAAACTCTCAGCGCCCATCCAGCAAGCCCTGGTGGACGGACGCATCAGCGAAGGCCACGCCCGCGCCCTGCTCGCGCTGGTCAGCCCCCAGGCCCAGGCCGCCGCCCTGCAAACCGTCATCAACCAATTCCTGACCGTCCGCCAGACCGAGGAACTTGTCCGCAAATTGGGCGGAGAAAAACCGGCCAGCCAGACCAAGAACGGCCCTTCGCCGGATATCCTGGCCCTGGAGGAACGCCTGCGCAGTTCGCTCGGCACCGAAGTCAGCCTGAAATCTGGCAAAAACGGCAAAAGTGCCCTGACCTTGTATTTTTATTCAGAAGAAGAACTGGAAGCCATTCTGGAACGCTTATTGGATGACTCTAAGCCCCTATGAAAATCATCCACAACGCCCGCATCCACACCCTCGACCAGATTCGCCCGCAGGCCTCGGTGCTGGTCATTGACCGTGACCGTGTCGCAGCCATCGGCGGCCCCGAATTGCTCGACTCCTTCAGCGCCCGCGCCAGTCGTGAAGATATGGGCGGGCGCATCCTTTTGCCCGGGCTGACCGACGCCCACATCCACCTGATGCACTACGCCCTCAGCCTGCAAAAAGTGGATGTCGAAACCCCCACCAAAGCCGAATGCCTGCGCCGCGTGGCTGAATGCGCCCAAAACATCCCGCCCGGTGAGTGGATACTGGGTCACGGCTGGCAGCAAAACGACTGGGGCGGCGAATTCGGCTCGGCACAGGACCTGGACGCAGCCGCGCCACGCAACCCGGTTTACCTGAGCGCCAAATCCCTGCACGCCGGATGGGCCAACAGCGCCGCCCTGCAACGAGCCGGAATCAACGTCCAGACCCCCGACCCGCACAACGGAAAAATTCTGCGCGACCCAGCCGGAGGCCCAACCGGAATCCTGCTCGAAACGGCCATGACGCTGCTCGAAGCTGCCATCCCGCAACCGACTCCCGCCCAGGCCGCCGAGGCCATCCGTGCCGCCCAGCCGCGCCTGCACAGCATGGGCCTGACCGGCGCACACGATTTCGACTACCGCACTGCCTTCATGGCCCTGCAAGACCTGCGTTCCAGCGGCGAACTCAAGTTGCGCGTCGTCAAATCCGTTCCGCCCGACCTGCTCGACTACGCCCTCGGCCTCGGCCTGCGCTCCGGATTCGGCGACGACCTGCTGCGCATCGGTTCGTATAAAACCTTTATGGATGGCGCCCTCGGCCCGCGCACCGCCGCCATGTTCCAACCCTATTTGAATGAGCCTGAAAATCGTGGTATCCTGAATTATGACGGTGAAGAACTGTTCGAAATGGGACGCAAAGCCGCTGATGCCGGGTTGAGCATGGCTGTCCACGCCATCGGCGACCGGGCCGTGCATGAAGTCCTGAACGCCTACGAACAACTGCGCACCTACGAGCGCGAGAACAAACTCCCGCACCGCCGCCACCGCATCGAACACGTTCAAATCATCCACCCCGATGACGCCGGGCGGCTGGCCGAACTGGGAGTCATCGCCTCCATGCAGCCCATTCACGCCATTTCAGACATGCTGGCCGCAGACCATTGGTGGGGCGAACGCTCGAAACTGGCCTACGCGCCGCGAGCGCAATTGGAGGCCGGAGCGCCCCTGGCCTTCGGCTCGGATGCCCCGGTCGAATCGCCAAATCCGTTCCTCGGCCTGCACGCTGCCGTCACCCGCCGCCGTCCCGATGGCACGCCTGGTCCTGAAGGCTGGTATCCCGAACAACGCCTGACAACGGCCGAAGCCCTGGCCGGGTTCACCACCGGAGCGGCCTACGCCGTCGGTATGGAAGACCGCCTCGGGCGGCTCTCACCCGGCCATTACGCCGACCTGATTGTCCTGGAACAAGACCCCTTCACCAGCGACCCCGACGCCCTGCTAACCATGCAGCCAACCGCCACCATGTTGGGCGGGGAGTGGGTCTGGCAAAACTAAAAATATGAATCAGAACGTCCCTATCACTCCCGAAGTGCTTGTTCCCCGCCTGGGCGACCAGTTGGTCGAAATGGGACTATTAACGCCTGGGCAACTTAAAAGTGCGCTGGATTTCCAGCGTGAACAGGAAAAACAGGGACAGCCCCGCCTGCTGGGTCAAGCATTGGTCGAACTCGGATTACTCGACCGCGCCACCCTTGACCGGGCCATCACCGAACAAATTATCCGCCTGCGCTCCGCCCTAATAGATGCCAATCACAACCTTGAAAAACGAGTTCGTCAGCGCACCGCCGAGTTGGAAGAAGCCCTGCGCAAACTGGCTGAACTCAATCAACTCAAAGCCAATTTCATCGCCAATATCTCGCATGAACTGCGAACCCCGCTAACCCATATGCGCGGCTACCTGGAATTGCTGCACACCGAATCGCTGGGAGACCTGAGCCCGGAACAAAAAACATCCATCGACGTTTCCCTGCGCTCTGCTACCCGCCTGCAAAACCTGATTGACGACCTGATACTTTTCTCGCTGGCCTCACGCGGCGAACTGACCTTGAAATTAAGCCCGGTTGATTTGAACCTGCTGCTGGCTCCGATTATGACCAGGAGCAACCCGAAAGCGTTTGAGCGCAGCATCGAACTCAAACTCGAGCTCGAACCTTCCCTGCCGCCCGTTCAGGCAGATGACGAAAAACTCAGCTGGGTCATCTCCCAACTACTCGATAACGCCATCAAGTTTACGCCCGAAGGCGGCAAAGTAATCCTGCGGGTTGCCCATGAAATCGAGGTGGCCGTTATCAATATCATTGATAACGGCATCGGTATCCCGCCTGGACGCGAAAAAGAGATTTTTGAGCCGTTTCATCAACTGGACGGCTCGGCCACCCGGCGTTATGGCGGCACCGGGCTGGGACTTTCCCTCGTTCGCCAGATTGTCGAAGCGCACGGTTCACATATTAACGTTACGTCTGCTCCAAGCCAGGGCGCGACATTCTCGTTTCCTTTGCTGTTTGTTGACAAGAAGATTGCTGAAAAGGAAGCGCAATGACAAATCTGCAAAAGCCTGATTATGTCGTCATTGCAGAAGCGGTCATGCTCAACGCTGATTGGAAGCAAGCCTTGGATACCCTGACGGCTTCGCTGCGTTCTTTTTTCCTTTTCGACAATATGACCCTCTACCTGGTCGAAAACGACAAGATAAACCTGCTCGAAATCATCTACGCGCGCGCAGTGGGACGCGGAAGGTCTTCTGAAGCCGACCTGGATTGGGGACTGGAAATTGCCACAACCGTCACCAATAACGCCGATATTGTCATCAAAATACCAGACTCAACCACCCCGGGCGAGAAGCGCACCTCTCACCCTTACTTTCTCGGCCTGCCGCTAAGAACGCCGCACGGCATTATCGGCGTGCTGGTGTTCACCCGCTTCGGAGGCCCGGCATATACACAAGAACAAATTGCAGACGCCCGTTTCCTGGCATCCCAATTTGCGAGTATGCTTGAGCGAAAACAACTTTACGAACAAGTCTCGGCCCTGCAAGATGCCCGCCGCCTGATTGATTTACAGGAAGATTTTATCGCAACCATTTCGCACGAGTTGCGCACCCCGCTTGGTTTTATCAAAGGGTATTCCAGCACCCTGCTCAGGCCAGATACCCAATGGGACGAAGAAACCCGCCAGGAATTTCTGACCATCATTGACGAAGAAGCAGACCACCTTAGCAGC
>JAWOIR010000444.1:0-4302 GCA_046484545.1 Anaerolineales bacterium | reverse complement strand
CCGTGCAGCTGCCGAAGTCGGCGATGTGTTGCGGAGCCCTGGATCTGCATGCGGGCGATCTGACCAGAGCCGAAGAGGCGATGCGGCCATCGCTGACAGCAGGACGCAGAGAGTCGAGGCCAGCGCGGAAGGAGTCCAGGCCGCGTTGGGGGCGGGTGAAGTTTGTGGGGGTACGCCAGCGGCTGGCGTGTTTGTGCAGGAGGCCGAGCAGGGAACCGGCCTGGGACGCGGTTTTGTCGGATTCAAATTCGCGGGTGTAGTCTTGGCCGTCGAGCCAGGTTAACAGCGAGGCGTTGAGCGCAGTCCGCTCCCCGTCGAGGCGGGTGACACGCTCTCCCGCGCGGTTGCGAATCGCGGTCGGGACGGGAAGTTTGGCGCGTTTCAGAGCATCCAGCCACAGAAGTTCGGATTCAATCATGGCCGGGTCTGCGCCGTGCGCGCCCATTTCAGGCTGGCGCGGGGTGTGCAGGCGCAGCAGGAAGGTTTTGCGTTTGTGCGTGACGCGATAGGTGACGTTTTCGCTGTGCTGGATGAATGTGAATTCAGCCCCGTCTTTGGCGTAGGCGGCCAGTGCTTGCGCGGCGAGGGAGTCGAAATCGGTGCTCATGGGTTGATTTTAGCATAAGGCCCCCTCCCGGCCTCCCCCAAATTCCAAAAGCAGGAATTTGGGGGAGGGGAAATTCATTTAGTACGATGTGTTCGAGTGCGAAATCTCCAGGTCGTTGACGCGCACAAAGGTGGGGGAGACGATGGCGGTTGGGTTGCGCGCGCCATAACTCATCGAAGTGTTATTGACGGTTTGGGCTTTCGACATCCAGGCCACTTTGTCGCCGAAGATGTCGAGCAGGCTTTGGGTGACGCGCACATTGAACGGCACGACAATCGAGCCGTCTTTTTTGAGCAGCAACGCCCCGAAGCGCGAACTGGCCGTCACCAATCCTTTGGACGGGTTGACGATGTTCATGTAGTGCAGGTAGGGGATGTAGAGCACGTCGTTTTCGTGTGGCAGACTGACCAGTTCCTCAAGTGTGCTGACTTCCATCTCGCCGCCAGCCAGCACCATACTGTTGTGCATAACTGTATGCCCGGTTGGGGCGACGCCAAACTCATCGGCATCGTCCTGGAACCAGGTAAAGCTTTTGAAGACGCCTTGTTCAAAAATCGGGAAGGGTTTGCGCTCCATGCCCATCATATCGCGCTGGAAGGGGAAGGTCTCGCGGCGGGTGGGGTCGTCGGTCAGGTTGAATTGGTCTGAAAAGACTTTTTGGCCGACTTTATCCTCGCCGATGAAGGAAAACCCGCGCTTCATCGAGCCGCCGCTGAAGCCAATCCAGTTCATGATGCTGAGCAGGTCGCCGAGGGCCGCCGGGCCGAAGACGATGTCATACTTGCCGACCGGGATTTGCTGGGCCGGTTCGTTCTGGTAGCGTTCAAGCAGGAACGAAAGGTCGCGGTGCAGGGCGGCGGGGTTCAGGTCGCTCTTGCGCTGGGCGGATTGCTCGGCCAGGACTTCCCATTTCAAGGTCTGGTGCGAGAGGACGATGTTGACCTGGGCATCGGATGTCTTGAAGTACTGGGCATATTCGGAGCGGGTGGTCATTTGGGCGGTAACGTTGGTACCGCTGGAGAAAATGCCGGAGAGTTTGATGTCGTCGGTTTCCAGGCCCTTGACCGCTTCGTTGAAGTAGGCCAGGCGTTCTTCGCCGGTCAGCGCGCCCAGTTCGGGGTCGTAGGCGCTTTCGTCGCTGAAATCTTGCGCGTAAGTCGGGTTGGTCGGCTGGTAGGTGAGCGGCATGGCGTGTTTGACCATCTCGGCGGCGATGTCGACACCCTGTTTCATCTCATCCAGTTTGGTCAGGTCGGTAATCATCTCGTAACCGACGCGGCGCTGGCCGTCGAAGGCCATGATTTCGAGCCGGATGAGGTGTTCGTTGGTGTTGAGCGAAATGGCTGAATTGGCAAAGCGCATCAGGTGGCTGTCTTCTTCGTGGTAGAGGAATCCGGCGTCGATACCTTTCTCGAGGGCGTAAGTGCGCAGGTCGCGCAGGGTTTGCAAAATGCGTTCTTTCATGGCTATTCTCCTATGCGCACGTTATCGAAACGGCAGACCGGCACGCCGTGACCGAGTTGCATGACCTGGTTGGGCTGGCCTTTGCCGCAGTTATCCACATACTGCACTTCCCAGGTGGATTGGTCGCCGACGGCGGAGAGTGAATTGTAGAATTTGAGCGTATCGCCTTTGTAGGTGGCGTTTTTCACGACCTTGGTGATTTGGCCGTCTTCCACCAGCCAACCGATGTCGGTGGCGAAGTGGAATTGTTCGCGGTTCGAGCCAATCGACCAACTTTTTTCGCCATCAAGGACGATTCCGTGCTCGGTTTTGCTGACGATGTCATCCAGTGTGCCGTCTTCGCCGGGGTCAATGTTGATGTTGGTCATGCGCTCGATCGGCACGCGGTAGAAGGATGTCGCGCGGTTGGCGCCGCTGCTGCCGTTGAAAATCGGACGACGGGCGCGGGCGTTGGCTTCCTCGACCATCTGACGGCCGGTGATTGCACCGACCAGGATGCCTTTGTCAATCAGCAGGTTATCCTGGGCCGGGATGCCGTCGTCGTCATAACCGTAACTGCCGGGGCTGTTGGGCACGGTGGCGTCGGCACGGGCCGTCAGTTTGGGCGAGCCGTAGCGCAGTTTGCCGAAGTCATCCAGCGTGACAAAGGAACCGCCCGCATAAGCCAGTTCGTAGCCCAGGATGCGGTCAAGTTCGAGGGGATGGCCGATGGTCTCGTGGGTTTGCAGGAACATGATTCCCGGCAGCAGGATGACCGAGCGGTCGTCCTTGGGGCAGGGTTCGGCGACCAGAATTTCGTTCAATTCGCGGATGATGCGCTCGGCATTTTCGTTGAACGTCTGCATATCGAGGCTTTCCCAGCCGCGTGTCTCGCCGGTGCGGGCCGGGCTGAATTTGCGGCGGTGCATTTCGCCGTCCGCATCCATGCCCATGACCATGATGCCGGGGAAGACTTCGATGATGTTTTTCTCAATTTCGCTGCCTTCCGAATCGAGGAAGATGATTTGTTTGCGCATGAAGGTCACATCGGCGACTCGCTGCACGACCCCGGCCTGGTTCAGTTTCTCGTCCATGGCTTGCAGGAAGGCGATTTTTTCGGACAAATCGACTTCAAACGGGTCGATGCGGTTCGGGCTGGAAAAGGAGGCCTGGACGGCATCTTTCTCGGACAGTCGCACCGGGAAGGTGACGCGTTCGGCGGCGACGCGGGCATTATCGAAGGCCTTGTCGAACAGGCCGCCCAGGCTGCTCATATCGGACGAGGCCGAAAAGCCCCAGGCACCTTTGTAGAGCACGCGTACGCCGATGCCGCTTTCCTGCGAGGCGGAGGCATTTTTCAGGTTGCCATTCCACATCGTCAGGCTGTTGGTTTCTTCGCGCGGATACCAGCGCGCATCCACGTAAGTCGCGCCGGCAGATTTCAGTCGTTCAATCTGCGTTTTGATTTGGGTTTGTTGCATTTGAAAGACTCCTTAACTGGGTGAGTGACCGAGACGATATAATTTTCACCCCAAGTTTAGACGATTATCTAATAGATTGCAAGTGACTGATGTCATGAAGAAAGGCATATTATCGGCTGGTTGAGTAGGACGGCGGTTTTTTGTGTGCATTAAAACCACTTCTTTGGTTTGCAATACGGGCATTCGAAGGAAAGTTTTCTCCCATCCCCCCTAGCCCCCCTTCCCGCTGGGAAGGGGGGAACACATCCGCGACTCGCTGCCGCGCGGCATAAGCCGCGCGCAGTCTATTTCGCGGTAATCTCCCCGCCCCTCAAGGGGCGGGGTTGGGGGTGGGGTGCTGAATCTTTTCCTTTAAATTCAGCAACTGAATTCTGGTGTATAATTCAGCGATTGAATTTTGATTATGGAAACCCAAACCGATTCTTCCCACGATTTACCCCTGCTCGAAAACATCGAACGCGACCCGGACATGACCCAGGCCGACCTGGCCACCCAACTCGGCGTGGCGGTTGGGACAATTAACTGGCACCTGAAGCGGCTGGTCGAGAAGGGCTACGTCAAGGTTAAGCGCGCTGAACGTCGCAAACTGAAATACATCATCACGCCCGAAGGCTTGAGTCATCGCGCCCGCCTGCTGGTGGACTATGTCGAACAGCAGTTTCACATGTACCGGCGCATTCGCCAAAAGGTGAAAGATGCCGCCATTCAGTTGCGTTCCGAAGGCTATGAGCAAGTCCGTTTGCTGGGCGAGGGCGATGTGGCTGATATTTG
>JAWOIR010000023.1:0-24119 GCA_046484545.1 Anaerolineales bacterium | reverse complement strand
GCGGCGGCGATGAACGTACCCGTATCAGTCATGTCCACCGCGGGCGAAGGTGGCGCCTGGGGCATGGCCCTGCTGGCTGCGTATATGCTGCATAAATCATCCGACGAACCGCTCGAAGTCTATCTCACCGATAAAGTTTTTGCCGCCGAAAACGCCCTGACCATTGCCCCCGACCCGACCGACGTTGTCGGTTTTGCGGCATTTATGGAGCGCTACAAAATGGGATTGGACATCGAACGCGCAGCGGTGGAAGGACTCAAGTAATTGGTAATTGGAGATTGGTAATTACCATTTGCCAATTACTAATCTCCAATTACCAGCCCTGGAGAAACCATGCTCGAAACCCTCAAAGAACAAGTATTTCAAGCCAACTTGCAACTGCCCAAACACGGACTGGTCACTTTCACCTGGGGCAACGTCTCGGGCATCGACCGGACGCAGGGATTGGTGGTCATCAAACCCTCCGGCGTATCGTATGAAGCCATGCAAGCCGCCGACATGGTGGTGGTGGAGTTGGAAACGGGAAAAGTTGTCGAAGGCGCACTCAAGCCTTCTTCCGACACGCCGACACACCTTGAACTTTACAAGGCATTCCCCAATATCGGCGGGATTGTGCATACCCACAGCCGCTGGGCGACCAGTTTTGCCCAGGCCGGGCGCGGAATCATGCCGCTCGGCACCACCCACGCCGATTATTTCTACGGTGAAATCCCCTGCACGCGCAAGATGACGGCGGCTGAAATCCAGGGCGAATACGAAAAAGAAACCGGGCTGGTCATCAAAGAAACCTTCCAGGACAAAGACCCCGATGCCGTTCCCGCTGCGCTGGTCTACAGCCACGGCCCGTTTGCCTGGGGCAAAGACGCGCTGGCCGCGGTGCATAATGCCGTGGTGCTGGAGGAAATCGCGTTTATGAATTTCCACACCATGCAACTGACGCCGGAAATCCAGCCGATGCAGCAGGAATTACTCGACAAACATTATTTGCGCAAACACGGCGCGAATGCCTATTATGGACAAGAAAAAACTTAACCCAACCTAACCCCCGTCCCTTCGGGACACCCCTTCTCTAATAGGGAAGGGGCAGGGGGGATAGGTAAGAAAAAAGGAGAAATTATGATTGACTTAACCCAAAACGAAATCTGGTTTGTGACCGGCAGCCAACACCTGTACGGGCCCAAGACACTCGAACAAGTGGCCGCCAACTCACGTGAGATAGCGGCGGCGCTCGGTGCTTCTGCCGAAATGCCGGTCAACGTGGTTTTCAAGCCCGTTGTCACCACACCCGAAGCCATTCGGGAAGTGTGCCTGGAAGCCAACTCGGCCAAAAACTGTATCGGCATCATCACCTGGATGCACACCTTCTCCCCCGCCAAAATGTGGATTTCCGGTCTGACCCAACTCAAAAAACCCTTCGCGCACCTGCACACCCAGTACAACCGCGAGATTCCCTGGTCTGAAATTGACATGGACTTCATGAACCTGAACCAGGCTGCGCACGGCGACCGTGAGTTCGGCTTCATCGGCAGCCGCCTGCGCCTCGAGCGCAAAGTCGTCGTCGGGCACTGGCAGGATGCCGAAGTCCAGCGCGAACTGGGCGTTTGGGCGCGAGCCGCAGCCGCCTGGGCTGATTGGCAGGGCGCAAAAGTGGCCCGTTTTGGTGACAACATGCGCGATGTGGCCGTCACCGAGGGTGACAAGGTCCAGGCCCAGATTCAGTTTGGGTACGATGTCTATGGCTACGGCATCGGCGACCTGGTCAAATCCGTCAATGAAGCCTCCGAAGCAGAAATCCAACAGATGATGCAGGTCTATCTCGACGAGTATGAAGTCGCCCCGGCTCTGCGTCCGGGCGGCGAGCGCAACACCTCCCTGCGCGAAGGCGCGCGCATCGAAGTCGGGATGCGCAACTTCCTGACAGCGGGTAACTTCAAAGCTTTCACCACCACTTTTGAAGACCTGCACGGGCTGGCCCAACTGCCCGGCCTGGCCGTCCAACGCCTGATGCGCGACGGCTATGGCTTCGGCGCGGAAGGCGACTGGAAGACCTCGGCCCTCGTCCGCGCGATGAAGGTCATGGCGGCTGGACTGTCGGGCGGCGTCTCGTTTATGGAAGATTACACCTACCATTTCAGCGCCAGCGGCGACAAAGTTCTCGGCGCGCACATGCTCGAAATCTGCCAATCAATTGCCCAATCTGGCGCGAAGCCCAAACTCGAAATCCTGCCGCTCTCGATTGGCGGCAAAGCCGACCCGGTGCGACTGATTTTCGACTCGAACACCGGCCCGGCCATCGGCGCATCCATTATGGACATGGGCCAGCGCTTCCGCATGGTTGCCAGCGTGGTTGATGTCGTCCCGACCGACGAGCCGCTGCCCAAACTGCCGGTGGCCCGCGCCCTGTGGCTGCCGCGTCCGAACCTGAAGACCGCCGCCGCAGCCTGGATTTTCGCCGGTGGCGCGCATCACACCAGTTTCAGTTATGCTGTCAGCGCCGAACATTTGCGTGATTTCGCATCCATCGCGGGCATCGAATTCCTGCTCATCGATGAGAAAACCGAGGTCGAAACCTTCAAGGACAAACTGCGCTGGAACGACCTGTACTATCATCTGGCTGGCGGATTGGTCAAATGAGCCTGGAATTGTTGCACTATGGCGGTTATGAGTGCGCCCGCTTGGCAAACGACCAGGTTGAATTGCTGGTGACGCGCTCAGCCGGGCCGCGCATTCTTTCCCTGCGTTTTTTGGGTGGGGAAAATTTGCTGGCCGAACAGCCCAATGCGGTTGCGCAACGCCCGGATGGCAGTCTGTATCATTTCATCGGCGGGCATCGCCTGTGGCATGCGCCCGAACACATGCCGCGCACCTACGTTTTGGATGATGTGCCAGTTGACATTCAGCCGCTTACCGATGGCTTGCTGGTGCGCCAACCGGCCGAGGTTGAGACCGGAATCCAGAAAACCATCCAGGTTGCGTTACAGGCCGATGTCCCCCAAATCACCGTCACGCATACCCTGACCAATCAGGGCCTGTGGCCGGTCGAGTGTGCCGCCTGGGCCATCACCCAGTTCAAGACCGGTGGCCTGGCCATCCTGCCGCAAGCGGATGCGGAAACCGGCCTGCTGCCCAATCGCAGCCTGGTGCTCTGGCCTTATACCGACATGTCGAATCCCAACGTCACCTGGGGACGCCGGCACATCCTGATTCAATCACGAATGCAATCGCCCTTCAAAATTGGCTATCCCAACCCGCACGGCTGGCTGGCTTACTGGAATATGGGCGTCCTGTTTGTAAAACAGGCGGCCTACCAGCCCGAAGCCCGTTACTACGATTTTGGCAGTTCGAGTGAGTGTTACTGCAACGACCAATTCCTTGAGTTGGAAACGCTTGGTCCTACCAGCCTGCTGGAGCCAGGGTGCACGCTGACTCATGTTGAGCATTGGGCCTTGTATTCGCTCGAAAATTGCCCGGGCAGCGAAACAGAGTTTGAGTTGCTGCGGCAGAAGTTAGCCTTGGCATAAAGGACCAATAGTACTTTTTGATGAGCGTTTTTTGCAATTTGTCACCCCGTATGATGTGACAAAAGTTACTTTTTGAGATGCGAAAATGTGCTAAAATATTGCTTGCCAGTCCCCGACCTGCCCCCCTCAGGCCGGGGGCTGGCGCTTTTAATCTTAAAGTTTAAAGTAGCCCTGAAATTCGGTTACGGGTCTGCCACAACCACACAGCGAAAGTCCAGATTCGAGGTGTTCGAAATTGACAAAACCCGCGCCCGCGCCGGGAGGCGTAGTGCGCCTGGGTTTCCAACCATGAACCGCCGCTTTTTGGTTCTCTGATGTTTGACGTAAAGAAGACCGCATTTTGGGTTTGAGCGCGTGCTCAAACCCAAAATGCGGTGACTTAATCCTGAAAATTCCAGGTTCGCTAGTTGTGCGCGTCGTTATTGTGACGAGGGCAGGAATGCCTCCACGCGCGCCCAAAGTTCGCGTATGTTGATAGGCTTGGACATGTAAACGTCGCAACCGGCGGCCAGGGCGCGTTCGGCGTCGCCTTTCAGGGCGTTGGCGGTGATGGCAATAATCGGAGTATAGGCCAGTTTAGTCTTTTTGCTGCTGGTGCGCAAACGCCGGGCAACTTCGTAACCGTCAATATCGGGCAGGTTAATATCCAGCAAAACCAAATCAATTTCCTGGTTTTCGGCAATCTCAACGCCCAACAGGCCGGTATTTGCTTCGACGAAAGTATAGCCACGGGCCTCGAGCGCGCGTTTTACCAGGGTCATGTTATCCGGGTTGTCTTCGATATATAGCACTACACTACTCATACCTAGCCTCTCTTATCCTCGCTTTTTTCATCTTCGATGGTGTTGACCACTTTTTCAACAAATTTGCGTGGCGGCAGCGAGCCTTTTTGATACAAGGCCTGAATATGACCGTTTAATCGTTTTCGCTCTTCTTTGGTAATGTCTTTTGCGCTTACAACCACAACCGGAATATCTCGCGTGCGCGGGTCGAGTTTGAGTTCTTCAACCAGGCCAAATCCATCGATCCCTGGCATGGTCAGGTCGCTCACAATCAGGTCGGGCAATTTCTGGCGCGCCATGGCCAAGCCCTCCCAGCCGTCTTTGGCATGGTAGACGCGGTAGGCCTTGCGGGCCTCGAGCAGGCGCCGGATGAGCAGGGCGTCGTCGCTGTTGTCGTCCACCAGTAAAACGGTGCGGGCTTTTTCGTCCAGGTTTTCGAGCGCGGCTTGCAAGCCCTCCTGTGGCGCGGGGGTTTGCCCTTCGCTCAGGTGCACATCCACCGCCCATTGGTCGCCCAGGACGTGTTTTTCGACTGGGAAGGTGTGGCCGGTGCAATTGACGACCACGGTTTCATCGGGCGCGATGATGCCTTCTTTGAGCATCTTCTCGAGACCGGCAAAAGCAACCGCTGTGGCGGGTTCGACCGCCATGCCCTCGCTTTTTGCCAGGGCGCGCATGGCGGCAAATGCCTCGGCATCGCTGACAGATTCCATCGTGCCGCCAAATTGCTGGGTGAGATTCCACAGGTAGGTGTAGGCTTTGCCGGGGTCGCCGGTGGAAAGGATGATGATGCAGGTATCCGGCACAACCGGGTCCGCGACATCTTTGCCTGCTTTGAAGGCTTTTACCATCGGCGAACAGCCCTCGGCCTGGATGATTCCCAGTTTGGGGATACGGTCAATCAGCCCCATGCTGAGCAGTTCCTTGAATCCCTGGTAAACGCCGAGCGGCCCAAGTCCGCCGCTGACGGCCTGAATATACCAGTCCGGCGAGCGCCAGCCGAGTTGCTCGACGATTTCGTAGGCAATGGTTTTCATCGATTCGCGCGCCGGGACCGAACTCGCGCCCCGGTCAAGCAGCAGGTGACGACGCTGGGCAAACTGGGAGGCAATTTGCTTGGTCTGGTCGTAGTTGCCGCTGACGCGAATGACCTCGGCCCCGAACAGGGCGGCTTCGCGTAGTTTTTCCTGGGGCACAAGGCTGGTCATAAAGACCCATAGTTTGATTCCGGCCCGGGCGCAGGCGGCCGCATAAGCCACGGCGGCATTGCCGGTCGAAGCGATGACCGCTTCCTTGACCCCGTTTTCGAGCATGGCCGTGACTGCCACGGCTGCCTGGCGGTCTTTGAAGGAACTGGTCGGGGCATAGCGTTCGTCTTTGATATACACTTTTTCGTGACCGAGCGCGGTTGCAAAACGCTGTGACAGCCAGAGTGGGGTGCCGCCTGCAGGGTATAGGTCGAGTTCGGAGGGGTTGGCAACCGGCAGGATGTCCTGGTAACGCCACAGGTTCAAGGGACGGCCAGGCAGACCACTCAGGATTTCTCTTTTGAAGGCTTTGTAATCATACCGGGCCTCCAGCCATTGCGATTGACATTGAGTGCAAATGGCTGGCACGAATGCTTCGTAAGCCTGGTGATGACCGCAAATTACACACTCAAGATATTCAGGATGCGCCATTTTTTACCGTTCTTCCATGTCTTCGCTGATTTGGGCTTCGATGGGTAATTCTACAAAGAAGGACGAGCCTTCACCGTCAATCCCGGTGCTTTCAGCCCACATGCGTCCGCCGTGCATTTCGACCAGTTTGCGGCTGATGGGCAGGCCGAGGCCGGTTCCGCCAACCTTGCGGGTGGTGGAGGTATCCACCTGCGAGAATTCCTGGAAGACTGACTCAAGGTGCTCTGGCGGAATGCCGATGCCGGTGTCCTTGATTCTTATCAAAACCTTGTCACTGTCCAGTTTGTCAACCCGCAGGGAGATTTTGCCTTTTTCTGTAAACTTGATGGAGTTGTTGGTCAGGTTGATGATGACCTGGCGCAGGCGGGTGATGTCGGCATTAATTTCGATATTTTCATCTGAATCTGGTTCAATGAATAAGGACAGATTCCTTTCGCTGGCAAGGGTGGAGGTAATGCTGACCACTTCATCGAGTACATTGTGAACCCTGAATTGTTCAGGATGCAGGTTCATGCGGCCCGATTCGATTTTTGCCATATCAAGCACGTCATTAATCAGATGCAGCAGGTGCTGGCCGTTTTTCTGGATTAATTTCAAGTCGTTTTCCATGTATTCGGTCAGCGGCCCGTCAATGCCTTCGAGGATGACATCTGAAAAACCGAGAATGGAGTTAAGCGGGGTGCGCAGTTCATGGCTCATGTTTGCCAGGAAGGATGACTTCAAGCGGTCAAGTTCCTGCAGTTCGGCGGCGCGTTTTTGAAGTTCTTCGTTCAGGCGCAGGGCCTCGAGGTGAAGGCTGGCCTGGGAAGCGATGGAAGCAAGAAGGTCTTGCATTTCTGGCGATGCATTGTCCACATCCAGCACGGCCAGTTGCCCAATCGGTTCGCCGCGCACGACCAGGGGTTGGGATAGCCCGGTGTTCTGTAGTTCTTCTTCGAGTGGCAACACGCGATTTTCGTTGTAGATAAAGCCGAGTTGGGTTTTGTCTTTGTCGGCTGCGTATTCCTGCCAACTCTCGCGGGTTAGGCGGCGGGTGGCTTCTTCGGCTTCGGCGCGGGCGCGGGATGCGTCTGCTACGAGACGCAGACTCTCGACCTGCTGTCCCAATTGCCGGGCGACAGCCGAAACGAGGGCTTTGTCTTCTTCGCTTAGCGGAGCGGCCGGGTCGGATTTCAGGTAGAGTTTACCGATGTGCTCATCCAGCACCGAGATGGTTTCTTGGATGTCCGCGTCTTCGGGGGCTGATTCGGCATATGGCTCGACGCCGTCCTGGTCGTAGGCATAGCCGATGCGCTCGGACTGGTGAATGGCGTCCAGGTAGGATTGCCAACTCTCGTGGGCAAAACGCCTGGATGCGGCCTGGGCTTCGGCGCGGGCGCGCTCGGCGGCAGCCAGCAGGCGCAGGTTTTGGATTTGAATCGAGGCCTGGTGGGCGACCGCTTCGGTTAATGTGGTTTCTTCCGCTGAGAATCCGGCTTCTGCCAGGGGTTCCACAAGGACTGTGCCGATAGGTTTACCGGTTTCGGTCAGTGGGGCGCGGATGGCTTGTTCGACATCCAGGTCGTCGAGACGGAAAGATTTCAAGGGTTCAAGATGCTCCCCAGCATAGGCAAATCCAACCTGTTCTTTTTCATAAAGAAGCGGGATGGTAGCAGTTGGGCTGGCGGGCTGCTGTGGTGGTGTTTCTTCCATTTTCAGGTTGGCCGGGTCGCTTTGTTGGGTTTCAACCTGTTCTTCCAGTGCAGCCACTCGCGCCCGCAGCGATTCCAACTCGCGGCGCATAACCGCCGCATCCAACTGTGGATGAGTCGCCAGGTGTTCTATATCGGAGAATAGCGCTTGAATACGCTTCTTGATGGTATTGTCGGGCATGGGATAAAAATCTCCTGGCTTGCCTGTCTACTTGTCCTTCATGCTCAATTGGGCGATGGTACGCGGCGCGCCGAGAGCATGGCCGAGTTCGCGGGCGGCAATTTGCAGGACGGCTTCGACCGAGGTTGCGCTTTGGATTTTCTGGCTGATGGCATTGAGCATGGCTTCGCGGTCTGCCTGGCGTTGGGCGCGGGCGAAGGAACGCGCATTTTGCAGGGCGGTGGCGATTTGGGCCGCCAGCGTCACCTGAATGCTGACATCTTCGTCGCTGAAGGCGTCCAGCTGGTCAGATTGTACATCCAGCACGCCCAGAATTTCATCACCAATGGCAAGCGGGACAGCCAATTCAGATTGAGTATCAGGCAAAAAAGGATTGGGCAGCCAGCCCGGCTCGTTGTGCACGTCATTTACAACAACTGGCGCACGGTTGCGAGCGGCGCGGGCTACCAGGGATTGTTCCTGGTCAAGGGGGATGGTGGTTGTGCCGTGTGTGCCTTGATGTTCGTCGCCTTCTTTCCATCCGCAGGCAACAATCTGCATGTTTTTGTTGGCTTCATCATAAGTGAAAATGTGGGCATGGTAAAGGCCAAATTTGCGTTGGGTCAGGTGCACCACCGTGGTGAGCATTTTTTGAATGTCCAATTCGCGCGAGGAAATGGTGCTGATTTCTGAAACCGCTGACAGTTGCTGGGCGCGTCGGGTGAGTTCGAGTTGGCCTTGTTGGGTTTCTTCGAGCAGGCGTAAACTCTCAAGGTGTTCGGCCAGGCGTTCCGAAACGGTATTGACCAGGCTGAGGCTGTCGGCGTCGGCGGCATCCAGCCCCAGAACGGCCAGGTTGCCGATATTTTCCTCGCGGACTTTGATGGGGACGTTCAGGGCGGTTTCGGTTTCTGTGTTTGCGCCTGCTTCGTGCGGCCTGACTTCTTTCAGGTCGTACAGGTAACTGAGGGACTGCCCGGCTTTTTCGCGGAAGTATTCTTCCCAGCCTTCGCGGGTCAGGTGGCGGGCCGATTCTTCGGCCTCCATCCGGTAGCGTTCTGCGCTTTCGAGCAGGCGCAGGTTTTCGACTTGCTGGGCCACCTGGCGGGCGACGATGTTGACCAGTTCGACTGTTTGGGGTGTCTGGCGTTCTTCCTCCACATCCACAACCAGGGTGCCGAGTTGTTGGCCGGTCAACGAGATAGATGCGGTCAACGCGCCCGGAGTTTCATCCAGATTATGCTCGCTCTCGAGCGGGGAAATTTCGCTTTTCTCGAAGACAAAGCCGGTTTGTTCAGGGCGATGAATGGCATCCAGATAGTCCTGCCAACCGGTTCGCACCAGGCGGCGGGCCTGGGCCTCGACTTCGGCGCGGGCTTGTTCGGCCTGTTCGAGCAGGTTGGCGTTTTGAACCGCGACCGCAATTTGGCCGGCCAGGGCCTCGAAGGCGGTCAGGTTTTCTTCGTTGAGGGCGTTGGGCTGGCTGCTTTGCAGGTTGAGCACCCCAATCAGACGGTTGCCGAGCAGGAGCGGGATGGCCATTTCAGAGCGGGTATCCGGCAATAGGGGGTTGGGCCGGAAGGTTGCACTGGCGGTGGTGTCGGCAACCACGACCGAGCGTTGTTCGACCGCAGCACGTCCGTTAATCGAGGCGGTATCCAGGCGCAGGCGGTGTCCGCGTTCGAGCAATTGCGCGCCGACCGAGCCGGTGCCAGCCTGAAGCAGCAGGTTGGTTTTGCTGGCGTCTACCAGGTAAACCTGGACGTAGTACAGGTCGAAGCGCGAGCGGATGATTTCCGCGGCATCCTCAAGCAGGACACCCAGTTCGCGCACTTCGGAGACCGAACGGCCCACTTCGGCGGCCAGTTGCAGGCCACGGGTGCGGTCGGCGACACGTTCTTCGAGTGTGGCAAACAGGTTTTTTAGTTGGGAAATCATTAGATTGAAGGTGTTTGCCAGTGTGCCGATTTCATCCTTGGTTTGTATTTCTGCGCTGACTTCCAGGTTACCTGCGCTTACTTGTTCGGCTATTGCCGTAAGGCGAACAATTGGCCTGGACAGGAACTGACTTAGCAGCAGGCTTGCTCCTGCGGCTGCTAGTAAAACCGCGACAAGAATGATGGTGCCTAGTTGCACTGCCGCCTGGGCTGTGCTTTCTACCTGGTCGCGGGTTTCCAGATAGAATGATTCGACCTCGGTAAGAGGTGCTATAAGTCCGAGACTGTATCCAATGCTCGGCACGGACGTGTACGATACAATAAATTGTTTATCTTCAAACGTAAATATCTCCAGCCCGGTTTCACCAGCTGTCATTTTGTTAGTCACTTCCTGAAGCTCGATTGGGCCCAGGCCCAGAATTGTTTGAGTTGGGCTTTCTTCCACCGCTACGACTTCAGGTACCAGATTAAAGAACTCATATCCGGCCTCAGGCATGCCGATAATACGACCTTGAGAATCCACCAAAAAGGAGAAGTCACTCTGTTGTACTTTGATATCCGAAATGCTTTCGGTAATATCGATTAGCCGCACATCGGCTGCCACTACGCCCCTGAAATTGCCCGTATTATCGTAAACTGGTGCTACGCTTGTGACTAATAGACCCTGCCCGGCGGGGTCTTGGTATGGTTCTGTCCAGACAACCTGCCCTTCCGGGTTATTGTCTGGTGTGGCAACCGTAAAAAAGGGCAATTCGCGTGGGTCAAAATCGGGCGGAGTGATTGTGCCCAGGCTAATATTTGGGTAATAAATGGTATAGCCATCGGTGCTGATGAAATAAAGGGCAATGATGTTTGGGTTGGCCTCTAAGATGGAAGGCGCGGTGAAATCCAAATAAACATTGATGTTGATGTCTGCTATCATTGCTTCGTCAAAGTTAACGATAGTCGGGACGACAATGGAGGCAGGGTCAAACCTGGAGTTTCCGTAGTGGCCTTCCCTGAAGCGGTTGAGTCGGGCATTGGCATCCCAATATGCGCCCTGGCTTAATACAGATGAATTGGCGTAGAGTGCTGTTTGATATTCTGCCAGCAGGCTTACTTCTTGCGTCACACCTATGAAAAAAGTCTCAGATTCATGCGCCTCGGTTTCCACAACGTTGTTTAATTGTTGTCTTGCTTGAGATAGCACTGCGAATTCCAATCGTTCGGCCATAAAATCCTGGGTTTGTTGGAAACTGTACACCGCGTAAGCACCAAATATCATTACTGAAATACCAGTAGAAGCAAGGATGCTGACCAGGAACTTGGTTTGCAGAGAGTAATTGCGAAATTGGAAGAACACAAACCCAATCATGACCAACAAGATTATTGCGGTAATGACCGGGATAAAAATCTGAATCTCAGGCACAAACAGGCGATACTCCAGGCCAATGTAGTCAAAAGCTGCCGCCAAAATGCCGATAACAATACCGGCAATGATGGCAGTCCGGGCTTGGTTGCCCGGCAGGGTTTGACCGGCAACCACGATGGTAAGCATGATGAGCGCGCCGCCGAAAATGATGCCGATATTTGCAATCAGCGCACTGGCTGCCGGGAAGACCAGCAGCATACCGATAACCATCAGCCAGCCGCCTGTTTCCGTATGTCCTTTTTTGATAACCGACAGCGCAATGATGTTCAAGACACAGAAGACGGCAATCACGCCTGCAAGGGCGTACATTTGCCATGCACCCATCTGGAAGGCCAGGAACAGGTAGAAAGCCTCCACAGTGAACGCAGCAATCAGCATGATGGCTGCAACGCGAAATACGGTGCTGATTTTCTGCTCTTTTGTGGCGGCAGATGTTTCCGGTGTAAGGATGTTGGACTGATTCATATCGAAACTCCCATTCTCACGGCTGGATTAATTTTGACTGGCTTCTTCAGCCGGATTGGTGTCGGTCGGGGCGGTGTCGGTATCGAGGCCGATTTTTGCGCGCACACGCGCTGCACCAAGCGCTACCCCTACTTCTCGGATGGCAATTTGTAGGGTTTCTTCGACAGTTCCTGCACGCTGGATTTTTTGCCCGATGATATTGACCATAGACTCCAGTTCGGCCTGGGCGCGCGATTGTCCATAGGCGCGGGCGTTTTGCAGCGAGATGGCAATTTGACCGGCCAGTGATTGCAGCAGGGTGACATCGTCTTCACCAAGCCCATTGACGATATTGTGCTGCACATCCAGGACGCCCATAACTTGTCCGCCGGCTGAAATCGGCACGGCGGCCTCGGCCTTGGTATCAGGCAGCAGCGGGTTGGGTAGCCAGCCGATGGATTGGGAAACATCCGGCACCAGAACAGGTTCATTGCTTTCGGCGGCGCGCCCGACCAGGCCGCGTCCCTTGGGAATTTTGTGTTCGCTGGCCAGCATGGCTATCCCGGCTTCACCGGTGCCGCCTGCCATCACCAGGTTTTCGTTTTGGTCGTCGAAGAAGTAAATATGGGCATGGTAATAGTTGAATGCTGATTGAACTTGCTCGACCACCTCCCTGGCCAGGGTGGCCTGGTCCAGAATGGTGGACAGACGGCGGCTGACTTCAAAGGAAGTTTCCAGGGCTTTGGTTCGGTCTGCCACGCGTTGTTCCAGTGAACCAAATACGGTGTGTAGCTGATTGGTCATGCTGTTGAAAGTTGTTGCCAGCAGGCCGATTTCATCGCTGCTGGTGACAGGAACCTGCCGGGTGAAATCACCTTTTTCGATGGCCAGGGCGGCTTCGGTCAGACCCTGAAGCGGGCTGAGCGAGCGGTTGGTGATGCTAACCATGGCAAACCCGCCGGCAGCAGCAACCATTAACAAACCTACTAGAAGAAGCAGGAAGCGGTTGGTCTGGGCCTGTACGATGGCAGTATTGTCTGTAATCGATTCAACCACACCAATCACCTGACCCTGGTAATCTCGCAGCGGCAGGCTGGTGACCAGGTAGGTGCGGTTTTGCTCTCCCCTGATTTGCGTGGTGACAGTTTCACCTTCCAGAACTTTAAAGTATGTTTCCTCGCTCTGATAGGGTTCCGGGATGGTTTCACCCAGCAAAAACAGTTCAGGGATTGGGCTATCGCGGAAGATGACGAGGTCGGCAAAAATTTGGTCACGGGTTGCGGCGCGTACCGATTCTTTTGTAATCAGGATGCGCCAATCGTTTTCGTACCTGGCATTCAAGTTTTCGACAAAGACCGCATCGATGTTCAAGCCAAATTCAACGCTGCCGATATGCTCAGCCTCGTAGAACACCGGGTGAACGCCTCGCAAGCCCAGGCCGGTTCGTCCGACCTCAAGGCCGGCTACAGGCTCCAGGGTCGCATTGACTAGTACAACCGTAGCGCGAAATCCTGATAGGTCATCGCCAAAACTGTCAGGGACGTTTACGCGCAGGAAAGAGCGCGATTCAGGGGTGTGAAAGTGATATTGCCGAACGCCGAACTGGTCACGCAACCCGTTGAATGTGTCTCGTGTCATTTCCAGTAACATCAGGCGATTGCGGGCTACAAATGCCTCCTGGATTTGCGGGGTTTGGGCCGATTGGATTGCCAGGCCGAGCGCAAAATCAGACAGTTTTTGCAGTTCTGCTCCGAGAATTTGCTCGCTTCGCTGCCTGCTTGCCTCTTGGCGTGCCTGGTTTTCTGTGTTGAATGTGACCGTGTTATAGGCAAAGAAAAGTATCAGCACAAACAGGAAGATGAACAGGCTTGGGAGAAGCAGTTTCACGCCCAACTGGGAAGTCGAAATCCAGTTTCTTATTTTTGAGAAAATCTCATTCATATCAGTGTTCCTTTCAGGAGACTCAAACCGAAGTAACAGTCAGCAATCCGTGCTAGGAGATGCTTTTGTCTTGTTTCGTCATTTTGGTTGGAGCATCCAGGCTTACCAGGGTGGGTTTCTTGCCGAGGGCGTGCCCCAGTTCGCGGGCGGTGATTTGCAGGGCTTCCTGCATGGAAGTTGTGCTTTGGATTTTTCGGGTAATCAGGTTGAGCGTGGTTTCACGCTCGGCGCGCTGGCGGGTGAGTTCTTCCAGTCGGCGACGTTCGGTAATATCCTGGTTTGCGCCGTACCAGCGGATAATTTCCCCGTTTTCATCGCGCTCTACGGTGATATTTACCGTGATATAGCCGATTTCACCATCGGGGAAAATTGTGCGGTGCTCCGCTGATGCGTGAAAGTAGCGTTCTTTTGTTGTGAGGGCTCGTTGAATTTCGCTTCCAACAAGATGTGCGTCATCAGGGTGAACAAATTTACTGGCATACTCAGCAGATGACAGTTTGTATCCACCGATATCTTCAGCGCTAGTGCGGAAGACCGAGTAGAACTGGTCGTTGAATGTGAAAGTATCTTTTGCCAGGTCAAATTCCCAGTTGCCAAGACGGGCAACCCTCAATGAATCTGCCAAAAGTTCCTGGCTTCGACTGATTTCTGTATACGAGCGTGCGTTTTGGACAGCCGATGCAATTTGCGCCGCCAGCGTAGTTTGAACACTAATATCGGCATCAGAAAATCGGCCAACTGATTCTGATTGCACATCGAAGACGCCAATTACTTTTTCACCAACCATCATTGGAACAGCCAGTTCTGCGCGTGTGTCAGGAAGCAGGGGGTTGGGTAGGAAATCGGGCTCCAGGGTGACGTCATTGACGGTCACACCGCGGCGTTCACGGGCGGCGCGAGCAACCAGGGATTTTTCCTGTTCAAGCGGAATCGAGCGCCCTTCGGCAACCATTTGGCTTCCCGCCTCGCCTGCGCCGGAAACGAGCACCAGTTTTTCGCCTGCATCATCCAATAGGTAAATATGCGCGTGGTACAGGCCAAAACGCTCTTTCGAGAGATTTACTACATCCTGTAAGAGTTTGTTAATTTCCAGAACTGTGGATGCTGCTGTGCTGATTTCCGACACGGTTGCCAGGGCTTTGGTGCGTTCTTCAACGCGCTGCTCGAGGGCAACCCGGAAATCTTGCAGTTCCTTGTTGCTGACAGCCAATTTGCGCTGGGCGATGCGGCGTTGGTTGTTATTGATGACCAGGATGGCAATCACAAACAGCAGCACGATGAAACCGATACCGACGCTCCAGACCAGGGTCGGATTTTGCTCGTAGAATGAAACAGGCTGGTCGAGAACGAAACTTCCTTCAGGCAGGCGGGAAAGTGGAATGTTCCATCTTTCCAGGGCGTTATTGTCGAACATGTATTGTGCCTGGGTCTGCTTTTCGACAGGGATGTTGCGGGGGTCTTCGCCGTTCAGGATGCGGATGGCTACATTCGCCCCGCGCTGGCCTTCGGTATAACCACTGGTCAATTTTCCGCCGACAATGCCGTAACCGAGGCTGAAATCCCAGGTTCCATAAACCGGAACCGCGCTGCTTTGCGTGATGAGCGGGGTGAACTGGTCATACTCGTAAAAGACCCCGTCTTTATCGCGGCTGAAAATGGTTAGCAGTACCAAACTGTCTGATGAGAGCGACGAGACTCGTTGCTGAACCTCGCTCATGGATACATCTTCGAGAAATTCAAAGGTAATTTGTGGGTATTGGGGGGTTACTTCATCGAATGTGCGGCGAACAATCTGGCCGGTGACTGTAGTGTCGTTAACCACCACAACGCGCGTGACACTGGGCTGCAATTGAAGCGCGATATCAAGCGTTCCAGCGATGTCGGCTTCTTCGCTGATTCCGGTAAATCTTTCATAACCTTCCAGGCGGGTCGTATCAAAGAAGTTTGCGCCGACGAAGACAACCGGCACATCGGGAAACAGGCTATCTGCGTGCCGAAACAGGAAGTTCAGGGCAGCGTCATCAGATGAGATTATCAAATCCAGGTCGGTTTCCTTGTATTTGGCCTGGTATAAAACGCGTATCTGTTCAAGATATTCGGGCGAATCAAGCCGTTTTGTGTCCAGATATTCAACACGCAACTCGATATTGCCCTGTTCTTCGAAAGTTTCTCTCAACGCCTGAGTGATGTCATCTGAAAATTTGTATCCAACATGGTATGAGTTGATGAATAAAACTTGCTTGCGCACAGACTGGGCTGCCACTTGAGCAGGAAAGGCTGCAGCCAGGACGAGCAGCATGATGCCCAATATTGTCACAAAACCGGCAATCTTGCCTGGCGTGAGTGCGCTGCTTTTCCTTTTTTGGGTTGGAGAAGTTTCTTGTTTTGACATTCCAGAACTCCTGTTTCCAGTGTGTTGACACCTGGTTTTCGAGGGTTAGAGTTGCACCGAAGTCGGCACGGACTTTTTGGGAGGCGTGGGGCTTGGGATTGGTTGCGGCACGGTATCTCTCCTGGCCGTAGCGCTGGTGGATGTGGACGCGTATTTTGCCAAATCTTGTTTGGCGGTGGCTAGCAGCTTGTTAACCTGGTCGTTAATCGTATCGGTTGAGTCCAGGATGTTGGTAACGTATAGTTTTTGGTTTTCGTTGAGTTTACCCACCTGTCCAAGCGATTGACAACGTTGTTTGATGTCGGCCAAGGGCTTTGCGATGTTTTGCAAAAGACTGGCATTCAGTTCTTTTTGTATGGCTTCGATGTGGCTGAACAAGCGCGCGTTTTCCATGGCGATGGCAGCCTGCCCGGCCAGGGCTTGCAAAAGCAGCATATGCTCCTGTGTAAAATATTTGGTCTGTTCGTGGGCCAGGGCCAGAAGACCTAGCAGTTCGGAACGCCCAAAAATTGGCACAATAACCATCGAGCGTGCCGCACCACTCGTCGGCCAGCGCGAGTCTTTGCTGGTGTCTTCAATCACAAACCCCTGGCGATTTTCTTTGAGTTGCTTGATAAGCGGTTGCAAGTCTGGCAGTTCGGATGGGAGACTTTTATCTTCAGTAGATGCAAACTGATGACTGTGTTGAATTTGTTCGGAGCCTTCGAACAGCACCAGTTGGCCGATGAATGCGCCCAGGGTTTCGACAGTGCGGCGCAGGATGACATCGGCCAGGTCGTTCACATCCAAACGGGCGCTCAGTTCGCGGCCAATCTCGGGCAGCAGGTTGAGTTCCCGGTTGCGGCGACGCATGACATCCTCGGCCTCCTTGACTCGCAAACGGGTGCGGATGCGCGCCAGCAGTTCGCGGCGGTCAAAGGGTTTTGTGACGTAATCATCCGCGCCCATGTTGAGGGCCGATTGCATATCCATTGGTTCGAGGCGAGCCGCCGTCAGGATGATGACGGGGATGTGACCAATGGCCGGGTCTGAACGGATTTCCTGAAGCGCCTCAAACCCGTCTTTGACCGGCATGTTCATATCCAGCAAAACCATGTCCGGCATTTCGGCGCGCGCTTTGGCAAGCGCTTCAGCGCCGTCTGCTGCTACGATACAGGCGTAGCCTTCGTTGGTCAGGTAGCGGGTCAGGAGGGAAATGTTGTCGGGCAGGTCGTCGGCAACCAGGATTTTCAGCACTGGCTTTGTTTCAGAAACCTGGGGCGGCGTTTCGCCGCCAAGCTCCTCAATTGCCTTGGCAACCAGTTGGCACACCCGCTCAGGCCGCACCGGCTTGATGACAATCTCGTTAACATGCAACCGTCGGGCGGTAATCTTCAGGCCGGGCACATCGTAAGCCGTAACCAGCATGACATATGAGGGCCGCCCGGCAGGGTGCGATTGCAGTTTCTCAACCAACTCAAGGCCGTTCATGCCGGTCATCATCATGTCAGTAATCAGGAAATCAACCGGCTTGTCTTGTGCCAACGCCAGCGCCCCTTCGGCACTGCGGGCTGAAAGAACCTCGAGTTTGGGACTGAGCTGCGAAATGGCGCGCGCCAGGGTGGTGGCCGTGTTGGGGTGGTCATCAACAACCAGGACACGCAGGTTGGTGTTGGGGGTGGGAGAAGTTGAAGTTTCCATCTCTCATATTTTGCCCCAATTTTGTCCAGTTGCGCGATGGGGATTGTCCGTAAAAGTTGGGAAAAGTTGGCGGGAACAAAAAACCGCTCCAGACAGGAGCGGTGTGATGTGCCCTGGTCAGTCCGTGACCAGGCGATAGCCAATTCCGCGCACGTTCACCAGGTAAATTGGTTTGCGAGAATCTGGCTCGATGGCCTGGCGGATGTTGTGGATGTGCCACTTGGTCAGTTCCTGGGCTTCCCGAAGGTTTGCCTGGTAGCCTTGGGCTTCGGCGACCAGGGTTTTGTAATCGACAACATCCGGTGCGTGACGGGCCAGCACAAGCAGGAAATCGAAGGAGGTGGACGTCAGGTTAATGATACGCTCATGGATGGTCAGGCGGCGGGTGTAGCAATCCAGCACCAGGTCGCCGCGTTTCAGGTAGCGGCTCGTCGGTGGGGATGCGGAGGTTTCAGGCTGGATTTCGGCATTTTCTTCTTCCAGGGCTTTCAATTCTGCCTGGAGTGATACGATTTGCGCCTGTATCTCACGGCGGCGACGCTCTTTTTGCTGGACAGCCAGGATGGTGTGAGCGCGCTCAAGGATTATTTCCGGTTTGAGTGGTTTGAGCAGGTAATCGGTCGCGCCGCGCCGCAGGGCTTCGACTGCCGAATTAATGTCGGGCTGGGCGGTGAACAGGACGACCGGCAGGCTGGGATGTTGGCTGCGGATGTGTTCCAAAACATCCAGGCCGGGCATGCCTGGCATTCGGATGTCCATAAAAACCAGGTCGAAGGCGTTGGTTTGCAGGAAGGCCAGTCCCTGTTCGCCGTTTTCGGCGGAGGTGACATCAAACCCGTTACGTTGCAGGATGCGCGCCAGGGTCTGACGCAAGGGGGCCTCATCGTCAATAATCAGGATTTTTCCGCCGATGCTCATTCTTCTCTCTCCTGGTCGGCAGGCAGCCAGACCTCGAAAGTGGCGCCCTGTTCCGGATTGTTGGCGGCCTTGATTTGCCCACGATGTTTTTGAACGATTTCGTTGGATATGGTCAGGCCGAGGCCTGTGCCGCCGTTTTTGCTGGTAACGAAGGCATCGAAAATATTTGGGAGAATAGTTTGCTCGATGCCCGGCCCGGTGTCGCTGACAGTGATGAGCACTTGTTTGCTCGTGGTAATGTGTTGGGTGGCGATGGTCAGCCTTCCGCCTTGCGGCATGGCGTCAGTTGCGTTGAGGAAGAGATTGAGCACAACCTGCCGGATTTGGTCTTCTATGCCGGAGACCGGGGGCAGTTCAGGAAAGGCGTGAAATTCAAAGGCAATTTGATTCTGTCTTAAGTGGGCGCCAAGCAGGGCGTAGATATCTTCAATTAACTCGTTAATCTGGATTGGCTTGAACTCACTCGGGTCGAGGGGTTGGTAGGTGGTTCGCAAGCGTTGCAGCAGGGCGGCCATACGATCGGTCTCTGAAAGCACAATTTCCAAATCCTGCCTGCCTTGGGGCGAAATTCCCTGCTCTTCTTTCAGCAGAAAAAGTGCGTTTTGGATGGCTTGAATTGGGTTATTGAGTTCATGCGAAACAGAGGCCAGCAGCCTTCCGGCAACGGTCAGTTTTTCGGTTTGGATGAGTTGCGCGCGCATGGCTTTTTCCTGTCTCAGGGCGTCTTGCAGGTTGCTGTACAGGCTCGCTTTTTGCAGGGCCAGGGCCAACTGGTCGGCAATGGCTGAGACAAGTTGCAGGTCTCGATCGGTCAGCGGGAAACTTTTATCTTGTTGTATATCAATAAGCCCCAGGAAGTCGGAGCCAATTTTGATTGGGACGGCTAATTCTGATGTTGTTTTTGGCAGAAGGGGAGAACGCACAAAAGAGATGCTATTTTCGACATCATTGGTGAAGAAAGGTTTGCCTGTTTCGGCAGTAAAGCCAATAATGCCCTCGCCAGCGGCGAGCCGGTAGCCGTCTTTCAGCACCTTTTTGCCTATTTCTCCACTGGCGGCACGCACAACAAAAACGCCAGTGCGTGGTTCGGCCACATAGATTTGCGCGTGGTAATACCCAAAACTACTCTTGAGTAGTTCGACTACGTTTGTCATTAAGTCGTAGGGGTCTATGGTAGCGAGCAAGTCCTGGTTAATGCGATACAGGGCGTTGGCTTCTTTTAGGTTTTGTTGGGTGAGTTGCAGCAGGCGGGCGTTGTCAATGGATAAAGCTGCCTGGTCAGAGAGCAAATCGAGAAAACTGAGCCATTCAGGGTCTGGGTTGAGGCTTGAGCGGTGCAAAATCTCAAGCACGCCGTGCAGTTTGTCGTTGACAATCAGTGGAATAGCATAGTAGGCGACGAAACCTTCGCTTTCAAGCGATTTGACCAATGTAGGGCTTTCTTTGAGGTTGGCCGAATGAACAATTTTTCGTTCTTGGGCTGCGCGTCCGGCCAAGCCTTCTCCAAGTCGCAGGCGGGTAAATTTCAGCGCGTTGGCATTCCTGAATCCGCGGCTGGCGGCGAAATCGAGCCTGTTTGTGTCTTGATTTAGCAACAGCACGGCTACGGCATCGACCTGTAGTTGTTCGATAACTTCCGTTACCAGGATTTGCAAGACCTGTTCAAGGTCGAGGCTGCTGACAATAGCCCGCTGGATACGATACAAGGCGTGAATGCGGGCGGCTTGCCGGGAAAGTTTTTGCTCATTATTTTTTTGTTCGGTAATATCTGAGAAAATAACCGCAAATTGACCGGACGCGTAGCGAAAAGCATGAACCAGGTAGTGTTTTTGGATGGCTGCCGAGTAGTTTTCAAAAGTAATCGATTCTCCGGTAAGGGCGACTTTACCGTAGGTTTCTATCCAGTGTTTTTCGGTTTGTGGCATAACTTGTAAAACGGTTTTGCCAATGATATCTTTGGCCTTTAATTTTGTGAGTCGTTCAAAGGCCGGATTGGCAGCCAGGAAACGGTAATCTCTTGGTTGGCCTTGTTCATCAAGAATAATTTCGTGCAGGGCGAAACCTTCCTGCATTTGATTAAACAAGCGGGTGTAATTGCTCTCGGCTTGTCGTTGTGTTGTGATGTCGCGGCTGATGGAGAATACACTTTCCACTTGGCCTTTTTGGTTGAACTCTGGTATCAGCCGCCAGTCAAAGGTTAACTCGCCTGCGGGACCCTGGTAAGAAAACTCAGTAGTATAGGCCTGTTTAGTTTTGTATACGGTTTGGATTGCATCTTGCCAATAGTTGGCTTGTTCTGGAGAAAGCCCCATTTCCTGGTGTGTCTTTCCAAGGAGTGCTGAGGCAGGCATACCTGTTGTATGTATTATGTTTTCTGAAACATATAGGTGACGGCCTTCTTCATTAAAACGTATCACAGTATCGGGCAGGCTGTCGAGCAGTTTTTTGTGTTTTTCCCTGTCCAGAAGCAATTCTTTTTGGGCTTTTTTTGCCTGGCTGATATCAATAATGGATACCAGGAAAACAGATTGCCCTTCCCGCTCTATTGCACGCGCGGAGAATAAGATAAAGAGTTGAACTCCATCATCAGCGATGGCGCTGATTTCAAGGCTTTCTAAAAAGCCTTGCCTGGTAATTTCTTCAAGTGCCTGGTGATATTGTTCAGGTTGTTCAAAATACTTGATAATGTTATTTCCCGCAAAAAGGCCGAGTTGTTTTTCGGCGCATTGATTTGCATAAACAACCTGGCCATTGGTGTTTATTAGCAGCACAGGGGTGGGGAGTTTATCCAGCATTGGATAATTTTGTTCGGCTGCCTGTTTGTTTTGTTTGTCGTTTTTGGACATGGTTGTTCCTCTGGCGGTATCCAGGTTGCGTAACTTATTTTTTAACCTTTTTGTGGGCGAAATTAAGATTTTGTCATGAATTCTTAACCCATCGCCTGGGTTTTGTTTTTTTGTTCAGACTGTCTGGCAAGTTGCCACGCCACATTTCAATGCGTCGGAAAGATTCGATATAGCCCATATCGTAAAAGGCGGGCAGGTGGGGATCATTAACCTGAATGTTTTCCAGATATGTATCGAGACGCGGGTATTGGAAATAAAGATGGCTCAAAAAAGCGTGGGCCATTTTTACTGGATCGCCTGTCTCGGTCTTGTAAACAAAGCGGGTCAGGGTAAATTTTTGGCGCTGGTAAACCAGCCAGCCTTCGCTGCCGTCGGGCAGCATAAGGCGCAGCCCTGAGACATCCTGGGCATTGAACATCGATTCAGATTGGTTGGTCCAGGGTTGGGTACCTCGGTCGCGCCCGACCAGGTCGAGAGCTTCGAGACGTTCCAATCTTTGTACTTCTGCAACAAGAGGCTCTGGTGGGGGAATGGTAGGGGAACGGCGCAGGACCAGCAGTTCTCCTACTTCATAAAACCCCAGCTTCAGAAAAAGTTGATGGGCGGGGGTGTTGTTCTTAATCACTTCGAGCATTGAAAAACAAAGCCCCAGTTTGTCGGCTTGTTCGAGCAGCCCGTTCATCAATGCCTGGCCCGTGCCGCGCCGCCGTGTATCGGGGATAACGCCCAGGCGGGTGACCCAGGCCCGCTCGGGGCGGACGCCGAGCATGGCAACTCCCAGCGTTTCGCCATTCTGAGTGGCGACGAGTGAATGCGCCAGGTCAACGTCGTAGGCGTGGATATATTCCTCGAGACGGGCCGCGTTCATGGGCATGGGAATCATGTAGTCAACGCGTGTGCGGTTGTAAATGGCAACCAGTTCTTCAACTGTAAATTCGCTTGCCGGTGTAAGCGAGATTGTGTTTTCTGACATGGTGGCTGTTTTATTTTATAAATGAACGAATTTGGGATAAAAATTGGCTAGTTTTTGGTAAGGGTTTGCCAATATAGCCATTGCAACCGTAGCTCTCAGCCATTGCGCGGGCGGTTTCTTCAGGCCAGGCTGTGCAGGCGACGATGGGGATGTGGGCTGTTTTCGGGTCAGCGCGCAGCCAGCCCGCCAGGGTCTGACCGTCGTAGTCGGGCAGCCCGAGGTCGAGCAGAATCAGGTCGGGGAGGATGTCCTGCGCCATTTGCAGGCCGGTTTCGGCGTCCAGCGCGTGGGACACTTCATATCCGCCCGATTCCAGCATTTTGCGAGCCACCTCGGCATTATCAGGGATGTCTTCAATCATCAGGATTTTTTTCATTAAAGGTCTCCTGTTGTTTTTTGTCCGGTTGTTTATGCTTTGGTAAAAGTATACAACAAATGTTGTGTTTGCCGATTGGCTCACTGTTATTTGCCATAAAAAAGACCGCATTTTAGGGTGTGAACGCGCTGCAAACGCGCGCGCTCACACCCTAAAATGCGGGGGCTTATCACGGGAATTCCCAACGAGCCAACAAATATGCCGGTCTTGATGGACCGGCGCGGAAATCTGGAATAATGCGGCTAAAACAGGAACGGTATCATGTTTTTGCGTTCGGCGGGATAATCTGGGAAGCGTTGACGATACCATTGGCGGGTTTTGATACTGCGACCGGTCAGGTAACCGAACATGGCGATGAAAGCCAGCAGGGTGAACAGGTGGCGGGAGAGCAACAAAATACCCAGCCAGGCCAGTAGTTCAAAGAAGTAATGTGGGCAAGTGGCTTTTTCAAACCATCCGCCGCGCGGGATATGGTAGCCGTCTTCCGTTTTGCGCAAATCGGCCAGCAGTTTGTGATGATAGAAATTGCCGATTTGTCCGATGATAAACAGCACAATGCCAATTATAAACAGGGCATCCACTGCTGGAATGGCCTGGGCGTTGAGTGCGCTGATTAGCCCGGCAATCAGCGCGTAAGTGACCACGATGATGACAAAGGTGAACGGCTGTATTGGGCCCGAGTATTTGTGTACGAACAGGACTTCATAGGTGCGCTTGAGAAAATGAATCATGACTGCGGCGTACACCAACCATTGCGTCAGGCTGGCTGAGCCCAGATAAGGAAGGGCAAATATTGTCGCTGTGATGACTGGCAAGAAGTACAGGATGAACATGCCCAGTCGTGAAGGCACACCTTTCTCGGAGCGGAACTTGCTGTATCGCATAGCCAAAAGTTCAAAGTAATCCAGAAAACCAAGCAGTACGGCAAAGATACCGAAAACACTGTAGAAAAGGATGCCAAAAATGTTCAACTCAGATGGGAAAAACATGCCATAACTCCTCATGAGCAGGATAAGAGTATCAGCATTTTACTATAGTGTAGGGCTGTTTTTGTTTGTTGACAAATCTGTTTACTATCCGAAATTAGTACTTGACGTCCCCCTGACAACATGATAAACTATCGCCCGCTCAAAAAATAAAGAGCATCTGGTCCCGTGGTGTAGCGGTTTAACATGCGGCCCTGTCAAGGCCGAGATCGCGGGTTCGAATCCCGTCGGGGCCGCACAAAGTAACTCGAAAAACCAACTAAAAAAGTTGGTTTTTTTGTTGCAAAAAGCCTGTTTTTGTGCGAAAAAATGTGTCTTTTTGAGTTACGCTCTGCGAGTTCGTTGAAATGGGATTTTTTGATTGAACCCGCGATTGAATCCC
>JAWOIR010000380.1:0-4858 GCA_046484545.1 Anaerolineales bacterium | reverse complement strand
TTGCAGGGAAAATCCGCTGCGCTTGCCAAGAAGATTGTCGACGACGCCAAAGCGTTGGAGGAAGCGGGAGCATTCTGCATCCTGCTCGAACTCGTCCCAGACCGACTGTGCAAACTCATCACCGAGCGCGCGAAGAATGCCATCATCATGTCGCTCGGCTCCGGGCCGGATGCGCACGGTCAATTGCTCATCTACCATGACGCTTTCGCGCTCTATCCCAAGTTCAAGCCGCGCATGGCCAAGGTCTTTGCGGACGCGGGCGCGGTCATCCGCGAGGGGTTGCAGGGTTACGTCAGGGAAGTGACCGAAAAAACCTTCCCCGCCAAAGAGAACTGGTTCGGCATGCACGATGAAGAATATGACGAACTGCTCAAGATGTTGGAGTGAGTAACAAGTAGACGGACAACTTGTTGCTCATTTTTTATCCCCGAAAGGAAATCGCCATGCAAAATCTTCTAAAAATCGACCCCAACCTTCTCGACCCCATCAATGCCGTTTTGCTCGACCCCAACTCGCGGGTGATGAAAAATTTTCTCGATGTGGTTGCCAAATACGGCACGCCGGAAGAAATCAACCGCAAACACCGCGAATCGCGCAAAATGGAGAATCTTTTCAAGCAGGTGCAAGCCAAAGCGCCGGAATACATCAAAGACCTGGAATGGTTAATCGAACAACGTGACAGCGGCGCGTTCATCTCGGTAGCGGATTACAGGCACAAGGTCCTGGGTGAAAAGGCCAAGAAAATCCAGTTCAAGGACGAGTATGCCGTCACGCTCGAGGTCTCAGCCCTGCAATATTTCCCCTGGGTGCGCGTCATGGCCGAGCAAGCGATTGCCAACCAAACGCTCATGCCGGGGCGTTATATCGCCGTCCGAAAAATGAAGGAGTCGGAAACCGACGGCGACCTACCCGCCATCGTCGCCGCGCTGGACATCATCGGCGCGTCTTTTGTCGAGACGCTCGACACCAAAGGCACCGATGGCTCGAATCCGCACCTGGGCGGCCCGGCCACCATCACCGGATATTTCGGCGGAATCGGCCAGCCCAACGACCATGCCCTGGGTTGGCTGGATGAATTTCTCTACTATTACACGAAATTCGGCGTCCAACACGTCCTGAACTTCAACGCCGGCACCATCCTGCTCGGATTCATGCTCTACAAACTGGGCGTTGACATTCAATTCAAAATTTCGGTCTTCTTCGGCTCGGACAACCCCTACCACGCGCTGTGGATTATGACGATGGCGAAGTTGTTCAGCCGCGAGGACGGCACTTCCCCACTGATTGGATTCAACTGGGCCAATTCGATTAACAACGAAACGATGGAACTGACCGCCGAATTTCGCAAGGCGCTTGGCTTTGAGCAGGTGGTGCGCTTCGAACATCACATCACCGAAACGCAGAAGAGCATTGTCCTGCAACCCTACAATCGCCGCCCTGAACTGCTCGAAATCGCCGGGCACGTGGCCAACATCGCCGCCAAACACGAAGGCGGCGACCCGGAAGTGGACGCCGCCCGCGAACACCCCTCCGATATTCTGGATTACTTCCGTGAGAAAAAGGAGGTCATCGAATCGGGCGACTGGGAGCATCTGAAGCGCAACTATCTCGACAAAGTGGACGCCTGTAACCGCACCGCCTGGGAACTGACCGAGAAAGGATTGAGTTTCATCGCGGCCACGAATTTGCACAAGTAGGCAAATTCAGTAAATCACAAGTTTGATTTACTGAATTTATAGTTCAACACATCAACCCGCCGCCGCCCGCCGGGACATCGTCTCGCGCAGGTGGCGGTGGTCTTTGTCGATGAAGAACAGCGCGCCCAGGTAGATGACGAAACAGGCCAGCCAGGCAATCGTACAGATGAACAGGATGGCCGTCGCCAGGCTGCCGGTCTGGTCGGCAATGATTCCGGCCATCAGCGGGGCAGCCGCCGCGCCAAAATTCTCGATGAAGTACTGGGCCGAGTTGGCCGTGGCGCGCACTTCAGGCAGCACCACGTCGTAAACCGTCGAAATAACGTTCGGGGCCGAGAAAGGCATAAACAGCGCGGTCAGCATCATCAGGATTAAGAAGGTGTTCGTCTCCTCAATCGGGGTGCGGATGGCCAGGAACAGGAACAAGGCCCCCATCAGCACGCCGATGCTCGATACGATGATACGTCCGCGGGTGGTGCGCTTGAACAACCAGTCGCCTGCCGCGCCGCCGACGAAATATCCCGCCGCCAAAACCAGGATGACCGGGGCCATGGTAAACAGGATGGCGTCTTCGTTATAGCCGCGCTCGCTGCCCAGGTAAGTAAAAAACCAGTAGGTAATCACATTCCACGGAAAAACCCCCGCAAAACCCTGCATGAAAACGAACCACATCGTGCGCCTTTTGAGAATATCGCGCACCGACTGCCAGTTGAACTCAAACTTCTGCATTTCCTGCGCTTCTGCAAATTCCGGCTCGGACTGTCCGCGCGGCATTTCCTTGACGCCGAAATAAATCACAATCGCGAGCAAAATCCCCAGCGCGCCGGTCAGGTAAAAGACACCCCGCCAGCCCCAGGCCAGCGCGGGGGCGACCATCAAGGCCAATACCATGCCAAGCAGGTAGCCAATCGGCCCACTGACCTGCAACAGACCAAAAATCTTGCCGCGCAGTTCCGGCCCAAAATAATCGGCCACCAGCGAATACAGGCCGGGGTACGATGAATCGTCAATACCGGTCGAAGCGCGGGTGACGAGAAAACCCGGATAGGTGCGCACCACCGCACTCAACCAGGTGGTCGCGCCCCACAAGAGAGACGCCAGCGCAAGCAACTTGGCGCGTGAAAAACGGTCGTACAGATAGCCCCAGAGCGGGTACAAGAACGTCCCGACAATCAGCGCGCCGGTCGTCACCGCGCCCATCTGGGTATAAGTGATGTTAAATTCCTCGAGGATTTTCGGCGTCAGCGGGCCAATCAGCAACTTGTCCATCTGGTGCAACAGCATGAAGCCAAAAAAGACAAAGACAACAAACCAGCGGTAACGGGATTGATGAGCGCTCATGGTTCTCCTGAATAAGCCAGAATTACATAAGGAATAAACCCGCAAATTGCATATCTGGGCGGCGAACGCCACCCAGATATGCAATTTGCGGCAATCTTTTTTTGGAACTATTGGTCTGGGAAATACTTTCCTGAATAACTATACAACACAAAAGCAAGCCAGTCAAATCCCAAAAACGCGATAAAATCAAGCCATGATTGCTACCCTGCACGGAGAAATCCAACATAAAGAAGATAATGCCCTGGTCGTCACAGTTGGCGGCGTGGGACTGCGCGTATTCGCGGCCAAAAGCCTGGTCGAATCGCTTAACGTCGGCGAAAAGACCTTCCTGTTCACCCACCTGGTCGTGCGCGAGACCGAACTCTCACTCTACGGATTCGAGACCGCCGAAGAGCGCGAACTTTTCCTGAACCTGCTCGGCGTGGACGGCGTCGGCCCGAAAGTGGCGCTCTCGGTGCTAGCCACCCTCAGCCTGGACGCCGTACAACGGGCCGTCTTCAACGAGGAGCCGGAACTGCTCAGCCGCGTCCCCGGCGTGGGCAAAAAGACCGCCCAGAAAATCGTCTTATACCTGCAAGACCGTCTGAAACCAACCGACACCCTCGGGCGGGTCGCCAGCATGTCGGACGCCGATTCTGAAGTCCTGGCCGCGCTGACAGCCCTGGGTTACAGCGTCGTTGAAGCCCAGACCGCCATCCAATCCATCCCCAAAGAAACCTCCGGCGATGTCGAAGAACGCTTGCGGGTTGCGCTGGGGTATTTCAACCGCTAAATCAGTAGTAGGAGCGACCCGGCGGGTCGCCCCTACACTGTGAATTCACAACGCCAAAGGAAAATTCATTCATGCTCACCAAGAAAATCGCTTTTATCGGCTCCGGCGCGATGGGGGAAGCCATGCTGGCCGGTCTGCTGCGCCGCGGACTTTCGCAGCCCGAAAATCTGCACACCGCCGACATCCACACAGAACGCGTCGAAGAACTGCGCGAAAAATACGGAACTTTGCCCTTTACCGACAACACCCTGGCCGTCAGCGGCGCTGACGTGGTCATCCTGTCGGTCAAACCGCAGCGATTGAGCGACGTGCTGGGCGGCCTGAAGGGCCACATCCGCCCGGACGCGCTGGTGCTCTCGATTGTGGCCGGGGCCAAGATTTCCAAAATCAGCCGCGGACTGGGACACAACGCCGTGGTGCGCTCGATGCCCAACACCCCGGCCCAAATCAGCCGCGGCATTACCGTCTGGATTGCTTCGGAAGCGGTGGACGATGCTCAAAAAGAGACTGCCCGCAACGTCCTGGGGGCGCTGGGCGAACAAGTCGAAGTGGACGATGAAAACTATCTCGACATGGCGACCGCGCTCTCCGGCACCGGGCCGGGCTACGTCTTCCTGTTTATGGAAGCCATGATTGACGCCGGGGTGCACCTGGGCTTCTCGCGCCGCATTTCAGAGCAACTGGTCATCGAGACCATCAAAGGCTCGGTAGCCTATTACGAGAACCTGAACCAGAAAGGCGAAACGCACGTAGCCGCCCTGCGCAACCAGGTCACCTCACCCGGCGGAACGACCGCCGAGGCAATGTATTTTCTGGAGAAAGCCGGGTTCCGCACCGCCGTTTCACGCGCCATCTGGGCCGCTTATGAACGCTCACTCGAATTGGGCAAGGAAGCCCCGACCCATCCGCCGGAGTCGGGATAGGTTGATGGTCGTTTGTCATTTCGAAGGAGCCGCGTAGCGGCGACTGAGAAATCTTGATACCCAGGGAATCTCCGTGGGAAGACCGTATTTTGGGGTATGAGCGTGCGCGCGTTTGCGGCACGCTC
>JAWOIR010000288.1:0-3213 GCA_046484545.1 Anaerolineales bacterium | reverse complement strand
AATTTCCCAGGCGTGTGCAGGGCGAAGGAAAACATGCCATCCAGCATGGAGACCGCTTTTTCTCCAAAACGGGCAAACAGGCGCAGGAGCGTTTCGGTGTCACTCTGGGTATCAAAGGCTATATCACTCAGGAATTGCTGACGCAGCAACTGGTGATTGTAAATTTCACCATTAAAAGCAATCCAGTAATCTTCGGCCTTCATCGGCTGGTGGCCGCCGTTGACATCCACAATCGCCAGGCGGGTATGACCAAGCGTGCCGAGTGAAAGGACTTTAACGTCGTCACCGTCCGGCCCGCGGTGAATAAGTTTTTGAACCATGTTTTGAACTTCATTTTGGGAATGCGCGTTAAAAACGCCACAAATACCACACATAATTTTCTCCTAAATGCTTGAATGTTGAGGCTCTTTGAGAATCATCATGATAAGTCCCCGCATTTTGGGGTATGAGCGCGCCGCAAACGCGCGCTCATACCCCAAAATGCGGCCTTCTTCACGTTAAGAATCAAGATTGAATCTTGAAGAACTTTTTTAATTCGCCAAACCATGATTGACATAGGCCGTCAGTTCGGTCACAGAAAAATCAGAGATACCCAGCCGCTCGACTGTGCGTCCGCGCCGCCAGTAGTCAGTCTGGTGCATGATGCTGCACAGGCGGATGACACTCTCCATGCCGCGCACCGAGACGCCATAGCGATTCCCCAGAGAAGCCAACGGCACCAGGCTCATGGGAACGTCCTCGAAGATGTACCGGTGGTTGAGCGTGGCCGGGGCTTTGATGCCATAGTAGCCGGGCTGGTTGTGAATGGCTTCGTTCAGGTCGGCGCCGGTGGTGTCATAAGCAAGCTTCAACCATTCCATCGCGTTACGGGCGCGCACCCCCATTGCCGAGGCGACTGTCACACGCTCGCGGTCAAGCACCTCCAAAATGCGGGCGGTCGTGGGCGTGACGCCGTCGATGTAGAACTGGAAATCGCCGTGTGTGCGCTCAATCCAGCCAGCGTTGAACAGGGTCAAGGCCGGGTGGAAAATCGCGCCCATGTTATTGAGGCCGGTATGTAACACGTTGACGCCATCGATGAACTGCGGGTAAGCCGGATTAATCGCATCCAGCACTGACTGGGTGCGGGTGGCGGGCAGGGCCGCCAGCGGAACCGCTTCCTTGATGCGGAAAATGCGCGCCTGGGCCGGGCCGTCGGAGCGGGCGGCATAGATGAAGGTCTCGGCCTCTGAAACGGTCACATCTGCCGTGCAGCCAGCGTCTCGCAATACCTTGCTGAACTCCAACGCGCCACAGGTTCGCCCCGGATGCAGGATGATGATTTGGCCGTCCTTCAAATGCGGAGCGGCGACGCGGGCGATGTCGGCATGGGCTGATGAGGGCGTTACAACCATGATGACCTGGGCTTTCGCCAGGGCCTCGCCCATATCCGCTGTTGCCGCTTGCAATTTCCCGAATCCGTGCGGGCCGTAGTCTCCCGATTCCAAATCCAGACCGCCGCGCTTTTGAATGACCTGAATGCGCTCGAAGGTGCGGTTGTAAAGCGTGACTTTGAAGCCCATCAGGGCCAGGTGCGCTGCCATGGATTTTCCTCCATGACCCGCGCCAATGACAGTGTAATACTCAGGGGTGCTCATAACATGCTCCTTGATTCATGTAAGGGCGACCCGCTGAGTAAGACCAAGGTCACTTTTGACCCAAAAGAATCGCCCCTACTTTTTACAGAAATTTAGACAAGCGTTGCCGCTCGCTGAGGGCTTTTCCAGTTTCATCAACAGCCACACAGGCCCCATCGATGATTCTCGTGCGAATCTTTGCAAGCCCGAACTTGTTGTTGCCCAACTGGGGCGCGTCCATAATCCCAGAGGTGACCGACTTCTCCAGGGTGGCAGCATCGCCCCACGGGTCGTCGACCCCGGCAGGGGCAAGGCTGCGAATCGCTTCGAGCGTGAGGGCGGCTTCGGCTTTGAGTTCGTCGATGCGGGCGCGGATGGCCGGGTCTTTGGTCATATCGGGCGCGCCCATGGAATTCTGGATGGCACGACGCACGATTTTGCTGGCCTCGATAATATCCGGCCCGGTGGCGGCGTGGTGCGCTTCGGTATGCCCGACGATGTGCAGGATGTCGGGCTTGAGCGCCATTTGCAGATAGGTGCTGGCGGCCAGGTGTCCGCGGGCGGCATCCGGGTCGAGCGGGTGCGAGAGCAGGCCGATGCGGACTTGCTTCCAGATGCGGAAAGCGCCACCCATCCCCCCTGGCCCTCCTTCCCTGGCAGGGAAGGGGGGAGCGGGGGGATGGGCCAAAGGCGATATCATTTCCATCACCGCCAGCATTTTTGCCAAATCCATCGCGTCGCTCAGGCCGGGCGGGCTGTTGAACATCATTTGGGCGATGTAATCGCGCACGCCGTATTTTTTGGCGTTATACGCCGCCAGGAAAGCCGAAACAACGAAGATGACATCCGGCGCATCGCGCATGCCCCAGTGGTGGGGCTCGTTCAATTCGACGGGAATATCGCGCTCACCATAGAATGACATGACCTGCTGGTGCTCACGAATCGAGCCTTCCAAATCCCAGGGACCGCGGCCATCCATCTGGTTGAACCAGTAAAGCGGGATGGCGCACCAGGCAATATTGATGGTCTCGATGTACATCTCAGCCAGTTTGATGAAATCGTCGGTGCCGGAGTACGTGCGCAGCATGGGGTAATTGCCGCGGCGCGAGGCTTGATACAGGGCGCGGTAGTCGTCCGGGCTGCGGACGGGGACGCCGCCGGCTCCCTTTTGGCGCGGGTCCTGGCGCTCGGGGCGGAAGAAATTCTCCTGCGCGTCCTGGTCGATACCGAGAGAGATGACATCCACCGCCTGGGCTTCGGCAATCAATTCGATGTCGCGCAGGGTGTCTTCCATGGTCGGCAGGCCGAAATGATGGCGGAGGATGGGGTAGGGCCGCTTCCACAGGATACGGTCGACGGTGCGATGGGGGAAGTCCTTTTCACTCAGGTCGCGGGCGGGCTGACCCTTGAGATAGGCCAACACCTGTTCGGGTTCTTCCGAGCCGTCAAAAATCTTGTCGAAAAAGCCACTCAACTGTTCGGCTTTTTCAGCCACCGGGGGGGTACCGGCAAAAGCAAACTTGACCCCGGCATCATGCAATTCGGAGGCGGCTTCGGCAAATTGCCCGAGCAGGCGTTCGCCCGTCTCGGGAGTCAG
>JAWOIR010000260.1:0-2964 GCA_046484545.1 Anaerolineales bacterium | reverse complement strand
CTCCTAAGGCTTAGATGTAGGTTCGATTCCTACTCGGGGCACAAATTTGACGCCGCACTTTTTTGTGCGGCGATTTGTTTTTTTATGGTTCTACCGTTTTAAATTGGGAAAACTTTTCAAACACGAAGGACACTGCTGGGTCTCATAAAGTCATATCACTGCGATTTCACAAGAGTCTCGAAATGTCGTATCCTTTTTGACCCCCTCCCTGCCCTCCCCCAAATCCCAAAATCGGGGATTTAGGGGAGGAGAGTCACGGGAAGGTAAAACAATAACCATTTTGTGCAAGGGCGCAGCCCCTTCCCCCATTTTCGGGTTTTGAAAATGGGGGAAGGCGGGGGAAGGGGGTCGAAAGCGGGATGACTTTATGAGATTCCTGTTATTCAAAGGTGGTACGAGTTTATGAGACTCAACAGACACAAGGTATACATAGGTTTCCCTTCGTGAACTTGGTGTCCGCTCGTCCCGTGTTTTTGACGGGATTGTGTTTAATTGGTTTTCGCAGCGCAAATAAAACAGCCCCCGTTCATCAAGCGGAGGCTGTTGTGATTCTCGTCAGTGCTTACGGCAATGCGCCGGCTTCCTGGTTCAGGTAGTAGGTATCAATCTGCAGCAGGTTGGGGTCATTGGCGGCCTGGGCTGATTTCATCTGCGATTGGCGCGCCAGGTTGGTCGATTCGGCCAGCAGTTTCAGGACGTATTGTGGATTGTGGAAGCCCATCGAGTTTTCGGCAGAGACGAAATCCCAGTAGAACTGTGCGCGGCGATGCAATTCGCGGGCTTCGTCCAGCAGGGCCGGGTCGCTGTCCGGGTTGGCAGCGGCGGCTTTCAGGGCGTTGATGGCGTCGATAATGGCATCCTGGGTGGCGATTTTCGTAACGTAGACTTGCTCCTGGATAATGGCAACCCGGCCGGTGACATACGCCACATCATTGTGGCATTGCCCGCAGGCGCGTTCGGGTTGCAGCAATGGGCTGCGGATGTTGTGGTCGGAGAACTTGGCCGCGCCATCGCGCACATAGGGCATGTGACAGTCGGCGCAGGAGACGCCGGCGTTGTAGTGGGTCGAGCCAGCCGTGAACATTTCGTATTCAGGGTGCTGGGCCTTGAGCATTGGGGTGCCGGTTTCGGGGTAACTCCAGTCTTTGAATTCAATTTCTTCGAAATATTCGTACATTTCTTCGGCTTTTGTGCCGTTATGCCAGGGGAAGGTCAGGGCGTTGGTCTCAGGTGCGAAGTAGTATTCGACATGGCAATTGGCGCAGACCACTGTGCGCATTTCCTGACGGCTAAAGGTGCGCCAGTCTTTGCCTTGCCGCGCCAGCGCCTGCTCAAGGGCCGGGTTGGTGACAATCAGGCGCATGGTCTCGGCTTCGTGGCAGTTGGCGCAGCCAATCGTGTGATTGATTTTATCGCCAAGTTCGGAGAACGGGGTCATGCCGACACCTTCCAGCCCGAGTTCATCCCAAACGCGCGGCATGTCTGATGATTTGCAGGAATAGCAGGTGCCAGGGGTTGTTTCATTGACGCGTTTAATTTCGCGCACATCGTGTAGCGCCCATTCATGGCCGCGGTCATCGTTATATTCGATGCTAAATCCATACCCCTTAAAAAGGATAACCTGACGTGGGTCACGCTCAAGATGTGAAAAAGGAAACGAGCCGCCAAAAGTTGTCGGCAGGTCGTTCTGGCGCGTCCGCAGCATGGTCGTGTACTGATTGGGGTAATTACGCCCCCACTTTTCCGAATCAGGCTCCATGTCTTTGACCGGGTAAATTTGCTGGACAGCGCGCGATTCGACAGGCCGGTTTTGCATGAAAACCAGTGTGCCAATCAAGGCGGCAGACAAGAGCACAATCACGCCGACCAGGGCAATCAGGGCATATTTATTCATGAAACATTCTCCTAAAAAGTTTATTTGGAAGGGTACAAATCTGAATCTTGCATGGGCGAAGTGCTGATTCCACGCGGCCCGTGGGCTACGTTGCGGTGACACTCCCAGCAGAAGCGGTCGTTGTCCATCGGGCCCATCACAACCGCATCCACGCTCTTTTCGTGGCAGCGCACACAGTTGCCCTGAACAACTTCCTTTGATTCGTGCTTGGCGCGGATGGCGTCCGGGATTTGGCCGGTGCTGAACATATAGACATCGTGCATACCGGTCTGGCCTTTAACCACCCAGTAATTGACGATATTATCGTGCGGCAGGTGGCAGTCCACGCATTTGGCAACGTTGCCGTGCCTGGCATGGAACCAGTTTTCATAAACAGCATCCATGACGTGGCATGTAGCGCAGGTCTCAGGGCTGCTGCCCATCATCGGGACTGCGCCGCTGATGTAGGTAAATGTTCCCAGTGACATAACTGCCGCGACTGCGGCTATAACCAATAGTAATCTTTGCATTGCTCACCTGAATCTTAACTCGAATTAACCTTTACTTAATGATACCCTATTTTAAGCGCGGATATTGTGACAGAAGTCACGAAAAGGGCGAATCGCAATCAAGATAAAATTACTCCAAATTAAATTTCTTTTCGAGTGACAAATGTCATAACTTCGCCCAAGTTCTCTGATATTTGCCGTAAAGAAGGCCGTATTTTGGGTGTGGGCGTGCGAAGCACGCCCACACCCAAAATACGGGGTCTTATCACGGGAATTTCTAAAGAGCTTTCAACCATTCGCCTCCCTTTGACCCACTTTGTGTTATACCTTGAGATACTTTATCGAGGAGAATTTCATGCGAAATCGTGTTGTCATTACCGGGCTGGGATGTATCAGCCCGTTGGGAAATACCCCTTCCGAAGCCTGGCAGGCGCTTATAGGCGGTAAATCCGGCGCCGGGCCGATTACCCACTTCGACGCCAGTGCGCACAAGACCAAAATTGCCTGCGAGGTCAAGGACTTTGACCCTGCCGCCCTGTTCGGCACCCGCGAAGCCCGCCGCATGGACCGTTTCACCCAGTT
>JAWOIR010000258.1:0-5284 GCA_046484545.1 Anaerolineales bacterium | reverse complement strand
TTTCAAAAACTCAACCAGACCGGAGAGCGAGTCGAACTCGCGGCTTGTCTCGGCGTTGACCATCCGCCAGATTGGGCCAGGCAGGATTTCAACATGGCGTGCATGGCGGACTCCCCCATTGCTGACTTCATAGCCCAGCCGTTCGAGTGCGCGCCAGGTCCAGGCGGTGGCGATGCCGTCCTGGTCTCCGTGCAAGCTGATGGGGCCAAGCACCGGCTGGTAGACCCGGAATCCGCCGCTGGCGTGGTCGAAGTCGATGCCTTCGCCCTGGAAGGTGCGCCCCAAAGACCCATTCAGGGCCAGTTCTTCGGGCAGGCCGACGCTCATCTGGTGGTCGGAGGAGAGCAGCCAGAGCGTGTCGGCGATGCGCAGGGCCAGGTCGAGGTCGTGGGTCGAGAGCAGGATGGCGCACTTCGTTTCGCGGGCCAATTTTTTCAAGAGCAGGAGCAATTCGACCCGCCGTGGCAGGTCAAGAAAAGCAGTCGGCTCATCGAGTAGGAGAATGCGCGGCTCCTGGGCCAGGGCGCGGGCAATCATGACCTTTTGGCGTTCGCCGTCGCTCAGTTCGTGGATGGGACGCGCGGCCAGGGAAAGGCAGCCGGTCAGGGTCATGGCGCGCTGGATGACGGCCTCGTCGTTCGCGGCCAGGCGTCCGAGCCAATCGGTGTAGGGGTGACGTCCGAGCGCGACCAGGGCGTAGGCTGAGAGATTGCCGGCGTCCACCCGGCTGGTCAGCACAATGGCGAGGCGTTTTGCCAGTTCGGTGGCGGGCATTTTGTGCAGGTTTTGAGCATCCAACCAGACTTCGCCGGACATCGGCGATTGCATCCCGGCCAGGGTACGCAGCAGGGTCGATTTTCCCGCGCCGTTTGGCCCAATCAGGCAGACCAGTTCGGCAGGCTGCAATTGTAAATTCAACCCTTCGAGCATGGGTATGTTCTGATAGCCGACGGTGAGGGATTGGCAGATTAACATTTTTTATCAAGACGCAAACGATTGGCGCAATTGCTGCTGGCGCAAAATCACCCACAGGATAATCGGCACGCCGAAGAGTGACATGACGACATTCAGCGGCAGGATGTGCTGGCTGCCGGGCAATTGAGCAATCATATCGGCAAACAGGGCGAAGGACGCACCCATCAGGATACAGGCCGGCAGCAGGATGCGATGATTGGCAGTATTAAACAACGAGCGGGCGACATGCGGCACGGCCACCCCGACAAACCAGATGGGGCCGCAGAAAGCCGTCGAGACACCGGCCAACAGGGACGCACTGGTAATGAGCCAGAAACGGGCGCGCTGCACGTTCAAGCCGAGCGAACGGGCGTAGTCATCGCCGAGCAGCAGGGCGTTGAGCGATTTCTGCATCGAGAAGGCAATCGACAGGCCAAGTAAGGCAGCCGGCAGGAAGACACGCATCTGACTCCAGGTCACGCCGCCAAAACTGCCTGCCGCCCACAGGCTGAAGGCTTGCACGCGCTCCGGCTGGGCAAAATAAATCAACAGGCTGACGACGGCATTGGTCAGATAGCCGAACATCAAGCCCATGACCAGCAGAGTGAGGGTGTTCTGGATACGGCGCGAGAGCAGCAAGACCGCGCCCAGCACACTGCCCGCGCCCAGGCTGGCTGCAACCGCTAGGGTCAAATCGCCAAAAGCGTTCAGCCCGGAGATAAAGGTCAGCGCGCCGCCCGCGCCTGCGCCCAGCACCACCAGAGCCACGCCCAGGCTCGCGCCCGAACTGACGCCCAGGATGAAGGGGTCGGCCAGGGGATTACGGAAAAGGGTCTGCATGAGCAACCCGCCGATAGAAAGCGACGCGCCCACCAGCACGGCAGTCAAGGCTTTGGGCAGGCGGAATTTGAAGAGGATATCGGCCCAGGAGGCTTTGGCTGGTTCGCCGCCGAGCAGGATGGTGAACACATCTTCGGGTGGAATCCGCACCGAGCCGAGAGTCAGGCTGAGGGTAAAAGCGAGCGCGAGAACGCCGAGGAGCAGGACGAGCGCCCAGGGGCGAAGGACGAGTCGGGGAAGGGAAATGTCGGTCACAGGTGTTTTCCAAAAAGTCCCCCTGAAAGCCCCGCGAGGCTTTCAGGGGTCAGGGGAAGGGATTAGTCCAACTGGCGGTAATAGACCGGCTCGTGGTCGGGCAGCAGGTCGGGGTGGAAGATTTTAATCAGGTCGGCCAGGACGACGTCGGGGTGCGCCACCGCACTCTCGTAGAAGTCGAGCCCGCCGCCGGGCGACATGCGGGCGTCGTTGTTCCAGACTGTTCCATTTTGGAAGGCGGCAAAATCGGTAAAGCGCGAGTCGGCGTCTCGCAAGTCGTCCAGGCTGAAGAAAAGGCCGACATTGAGCCAGAAATCGGCATTCTGGGCGCGTTCATAAACCGCTTCGAAATCAAGCAACAGACTACCAGTTGAATCATCGTCAGCCCACAGGTAATCGGCCCCGGCGTCGCGGAAGAAAGCGGCTGCGAAACTCTCTCCGCCGGGCATCGCCCAAACGCCCTGGAAGGGAGTGCCGCTAAAAACGGTCGGATTGGCGTCGGCCCCGGCGGCCAGGGTTTTCAGGTCGTTATACTGCTGGACAGTTTGGTCGAACTGGGCATTCGATTCGGCTTCTTTGTTGAAGAAGACAGCCATAAATTTACCCCATTCAGCGCGTCCAAGCGGGGAGGTGTCCATCCACTCGGCATTGAGGACGACCTTTAGGCCAGCCTGAATCAGGACGGGATGGGCGTCATATTCGGCAAAACCTGCGCTGTAGGTCATCACCAGGTCGGGGGCCAAATCGAGGGCCTGCTCGACGTTGACGCCGGAGCCATAACCGAGCATGGTCAGTTTGCCCTCGGCGGACATCTCAAGCACGCTGGGATTATAGACAAAACTGTCGTCATCCAGGCCGACCAGGCGGTCAAGCAGGCCAAGGTTGTCGAGGAAGGGCAGGTAACTGGTAGACATGGTGACAATGCTCATCACAGGCACGGGGATGATTTGCTCGTCAAGAAAACCATCTGGTGCGGGCGTGCCGCACTGAACCAGCACATACTGCGCGGATTCTGTCGCGCCCGGCCAGGGGGTCTCGACCGTCAGTAGTTTGTAATTGTTGAAATACTCAACCGTGAAATTGTCGGTATATTGCAATTCCACTTTTTCGGGGAAATAATCGACAGACGGGTCGAACTGACCTTCGGGGATGCAACCCTCGCTCAGGTTCTGCTCGGGGACAAAAACCCCCGTTTCAGTCTCGACCTCGGTCTCGGATTCCGTATCCGGGGCGGATGCTTCCGCCGGGGCCGATACCGGTTCCTGCACCGTTTCGACGGCGGGTGCCACTGCCGGGGCGCAGTCCGTCAGCAGGGCGAACAAAAGTGTAACGATGAAAAACCAGCGAAACATGGAAATTCTCCTTGGGTTGTGATGGTTTCGAATCAAAATCCCCAGCGCTGGGCTGGGGAGGCTGGAGAGTCAATCCGGTTGTGGACTGTTCCCCACCTCCTTTCCGCGAGAAGTGGACGAACTGACCAGTGCGGGCGACCTGACTTTTTGGGTTGGTTATTCGATGTTTGAACCCAAATTTACAGTTGCGGGACAGTGCCGGATTTTCACCGGCTTCGCCGCAGGCTGGTCATCATGTTGGATTGATTGTACCCCAAACGCCAGAATAAACAAGCACTGAGGGGCCGAAAATTTGATGTTCATGCGTGCAAAGCACGCATGAACATCAAATTTTCGGGTTTTCTTGTGAGTCGCGCGGCTCACATTCCAAAATGCGGGGATTTATCATCAGGCAAGAGCCTGCAAAGATTAAATCAACAGCACTTCCACCACCGAGCCAGACGAGAAGCCGGTGGCATCTGGGGGGATTTTTAGCAGGCCGTCGGCGGCGGCCAGGCTGAAGATGAGATTGGATTTGCCGAAAATCGGCTCTGCAATCCATGCGCCATTTTCTGAACGCAGGCGCACCGGCCACCAGTCTTCGCGCCCAGCCTGGGAGGCCAGGTTAACCGTCAGCGTGGCGCGGACGGTAGCGCGCGGGCGCGGCAGTTGCCCAATTAATTTCTCAATCAGCGGCACGACCAGCATATAGCCATTCACCAGCGCGCTGACCGGGTTGCCGGGCAGTCCAATCATGGGCTTGCCCTTGCACAGGCCCAAAATGGTCGGTTTGCCGGGGCGGGTGTTGATGCCATGCACCAGCACGCCCGGCGCGCCGAGGGTGTTGATGACATCGGCAGTCATGTCACGAGTGGAGGCCGAGGAACCGGCGGTAATCAGTACCACGTCGCACTCGTCCAGGGCGCGGGCGGCCATGTCTTGCAGGGTTGCGAAATCATCGGGGACGATGCCGTACTGAACCGCCTGCCCGCCGGATTGCGCCACCAGTGTCCCAAGCGTGTGGGCATTGATGTCACGCACCTGGCCGGGACGCGGCATGTCTGCGGCGGGGATGACTTCATCGCCACTCGACAGGATGCCGACGCGCACCTGATTGGCTACGCGCAACTCGGTGATACCAAGCGCCATCAAGCCGCCGATTTCCGCCGGCCGCAGGCGCGTACCGCGCGGGATGACAACCTGCCCTTCGGATACGTCTTCGCCGACGGTCAGGATGTTTTCACCATCGGCAACCGATTTCATGATTTCGATTTCGTCATCGAGGGTCTGGGTGTATTCGAGCATCAGAACGGCGTCCGCGCCGGGGGGCAGCATCCCACCGGTGTGGATGATGGCGCACTGGCCGGGGCCAACTTCCAAATCAGGAGCGTCGCCCATCGGGACTTCGCCAATCAGTTTGAGATAGCCGGGCAGGGAATCGGATGCGCCGTAGGTGTCGCGGGATTTGAGCGCGAATCCGTCCACCGTCGAGCGCGGAAAAGCCGGGAGCGGATGCGAGGCGAGAACGTCTTCAGCGGTGACGCGGCCCAGGGCGGATTCGGTCTCGATAACAGTGGACAGGCCGAGGGGAGTCAGTTGCGAGAGCAATTTCTCGCGAGCAGAATCGGGGGGGAGCAGGGTCAGGAATTCGGGCATTTTTCGTATTGAAGGTTGAATGTTTAAGGTTGAAGGTAACAAGTTCTGAGCGGAGGGCCTGGAGTGACAATGAAAGGCCGCAGTCAAAGGACGGGTAGCGAAGCTAGAAGGTGTTCAGAAAAGCGCCCTCCGCTCAGGGCAAGAGTTAACGCAGCCAGAGGGTCAGGGTCAGGAGGTAGGCCGTCAGGGCGGGCAGGGCGATGGCGGCGGCGGTCAGGAGCGACCAGAGGGGTTTGTCGCCATCGGCA
>JAWOIR010000138.1:0-3519 GCA_046484545.1 Anaerolineales bacterium | reverse complement strand
ATTCGAATTCTTGGCGAAGGCACGCCCCTGCCTTTCTCGTGCATGCCCAACGCCAGGCTGCCGTTCAATGTCGATTGACAGGCCGTCTATCCGCTCGAGCCGGAACCGTTTTCAGACGCGTTGATGGAATTCGTGACCAAGAACAACATCTCGGTCGTGGGCGGCTGTTGCGGCACCACGCCCGAGCACCTGAAACTGCTCGTCGAAAAGTTAAACAACTTCCAGCACCCTCCCCGGCCCGAATCCGGCGCGCCCAAACTGGCATCCGGCATCAAGGCCATGACCATGCAGCAAGACCCCGCGCCCTTCCTGATTGGTGAACGCTGCAACGCCCAGGGCAGCCGCGCCTTTAAGCGCTTGATTCTCGCCGAGGATTGGGACTCCGTCCTGACGGTGGCCCGCGACCAGGTCGATAACGGCGCGCACGGGCTGGATATTTCAGTGGCCGTCACCGAGGGCGGCGACGAGCCATTCCTGATGAAACAGGTTGTCCGCAAACTGGTCACGGCAGGTATCGACCTGCCGCTGGTCATCGACACCACCGAAGTGGACGTGCTCGAAATCGCGCTGAAAACCGCGCCGGGCCGCTGCCTCATCAATTCGACCCATTTTGAAGCCGGGCGCGAAAAAGCCGACAAGATTTTCAAACTCGCCAAAGAGCACAACGCCGCTGTCATCATCCTGACCATCGACGAGAAGGGCATGGCCAAGACCCGCGAAGACAAACTGGCCGTTGCCAAACGCATCTACGATGTCGCGGTTAATGAGCACGGACTGGCCCCCGGCGCACTGGCCTTCGACGACCTGACTTTCACTCTCGCCACCGGCGACCCCGAATTTGCCGATTCAGCCATCGAGACCATCGAAGGCATCCGGCTCATCAAAGAGAACCTGCCCGGTGTGCTGACATCCCTGGGTGTCTCGAACCTGTCTTTTGGGCTTTCCGCCAATTCCCGCCCAACGCTCAATTCGATTATGCTCTACCACTGCGTCAAGGCCGGGCTGGATATGGCGATTGTCAATCCCGCCCACATCAAACCCTACGCCGAAATCCCCGCCGAAGAAAAAGAACTGGCTGAAGACCTGATTTTCAACCGCCGCCCGGATGCGCTCCAGCGTTATATCGAATATTTCGAAGGCAAAACTGAAGACACCAGCAACGCCAAAGCTGACCCCACCGAAGGCATGACCGTCGCCCAGCGCCTGCACTTCCGCGTTGTGGCGCGCTACAAAGATGGCATTGAAGCCGATGTGGATGAAATCATCAAAGAAACCGCCAGCGCCAACGGCTCATCCAACCACGAAGCCGCCGTCCACGTCCTCAATACCGTCCTGCTGCCTGCCATGAAAGAAGTCGGCGACAAATTCGGCGCGGGCGAACTCATCCTGCCTTTCGTGCTGCAATCTGCCGAGGTGATGAAAAAAGCCGTCGCCCACCTTGAAACCTACCTCGAAAAAGTCGAAGGCGTCACCAAGGGCACGGTTGTGCTCGCCACCGTCTACGGCGACGTGCACGACATCGGCAAAAATCTGGTCAAGACCATCCTGGTCAACAACGGCTACACCGTCATTGACCTCGGCAAGCAAACCCCCGCCGAAACCATCATCAGCAAAGCCGCCGAGGTCAACGCCACCGCCATCGGTCTCTCGGCACTCCTGGTTTCCACATCCAAACAAATGCCGCTCATCATCAACGAACTCCAGCGGCGCGGCCTGCGTGTCCCGGTGCTTATCGGCGGCGCGGCCATCAACCGCCGCTTTGGCCGCCGCATCCTGCAAACCGAAAACGGCGAATACTACCAGCCCGGCGTGTTCTATTGCAAGGACGCCTTCGAGGGCCTCGAAACGATGGATATTCTCATCGACGACTCCAAACGCCCGGCTTTGGTGGAAAAACTGCAAAAAGACGCGGATATGGAACTCGGACGCGCAGCCGTAAAACAAGAAAACCGGCCAACCGGACAACGCTCCACCATCGCCCCTCAGCCTGTCTCACTGCCGCAAGGCGTTAACTTCGGCTGGAAAGTTGTCCGCGCCATGCCGCTCGAAATGGTTTTCCAGCACCTGAATATCAACGAACTCTATCGCCTGTCGTGGGGCGCAAAAAACACCCACGGCGAAGAGTGGACAAAACTTAAAGCCGAATTTGACGCCCGCCTCGACAAAATGAAGCGCGACGCCCAAAAAACTGGCTGGCTCAAACCGCAGGCCGTCTACGGCTACTTCCCCTGCCAATCGGATGGCGATGATTTAATCATTTACTCTCCCGAAAACTTTCAACACTCCAACCTTCAACCTGTAACCAAGTTGTCGTTTCCCCGCCAGCCGTACGACGACCACCTTGCCCTCAGCGACTACTTTGCCCCGGTCGACTCCGGCAAAATCGACGTGGTCGCTTTCCAGGTTGTCACTGTCGGGCAGGAAGCCACCGAGAAATTTGACGCCCTGCAAGCCGCCAGCGACTACACCGACGGTTATTTCACGCACGGGTTGGCCGTCCAGACCGCCGAAGCGACCGCCAACTACCTGCACGAACACATCATCCGCGAGCTGGGACTTCCCGCCGGGCAGGGCAAACGCTACTCGTGGGGCTACCCGGCCATCCCCGAACTGGAAGACCACCGCAAAGTCTTCGATCTGCTTCCCGCCGAATCAGAACTCGGCATGAGTCTCAGCCCGGCCTACCAGTTAATCCCCGAACAATCCACCGCCGCGATTATTGTCCATCACCCAAAGGCGAAGTATTACTCGGTGGGCGAGTCGAGAGTCGAACAGTTAATGAGGTAGCGCAAATTGGCAATTTGCGCCACGCGCCACGCGCTATGAACCAATTTTCGTACAAATCCTTCTACCGCAGACGCTTGCCCCACATCCAGCCTGAAGGCGCGACCTTCTTTGTCACTTTCAGGCTGGCAGGCTCATTGCCCGTAGAAGTGTTGGAAAAACTTCGCGATGAACAAGAGCAAACCGGCCGGTTATTGGCCCAAATCGTTGACGCTAACGAGTGCGCCAAACAAGCCAACCTTGCATCCCGTAGCTGGTTTGGCAAGTGGGATGAGTTTCTCGATAAAGCATCCACTGGCCCAAGGCATCTTGCAAATCCGCAAATTGCCGATATGCTCTCCGAAAGCATTCGCTACCGTGATGGCAAAGTGTATGAACTTGAATCCTTTTGCATCATGCCCAATCATGGACATCTGGTTTTTAAACCGCTTGAAAGCGTAGGTGGCAAGTTTCATAGCCTTTCGACAATCATGCACTCGTTGAAGCGCCATACCGCCCGGCAAGCCAACCTGCTTCTTGGTCGGGAGGGCACGTTCTGGCAGCACGAAAACTACGACCACTTTGTTCGTGATGATGCAGAACTTGGACGAATCATCAGATATGTGCTTCATAACCCAGTAAAAGCCGGTCTGGCTGACGACTGGAAAAACTGGAAGTGGTCTTTTTGCAAATACGCCATGTAGCGCAAATTGCCAATTTGCGTTACGCCACGGAGCAATTATGAACAAATTCTTC
>JAWOIR010000065.1:0-2721 GCA_046484545.1 Anaerolineales bacterium | reverse complement strand
CAAGACGATGAAGATTGGACTGATAGGACGCAAGCGTGGCATGACCCGCGTGTTCACCGAGGAAGGCGACAGCGTTCAGACTCCAACGGCCACCTGGCCGTTTTACAGGCCCACAGCCAGGATTTCGCGGGGGGAGAATTTTTCTCCAGCGCGGTGACGTATGCCGGTCGCCGCTACCGGGTCGAGGCCTGGGAGACGGTTGAGTCATTGGCGTCCGGGCCGGTGGGACTGAAACGCCAGAAGGGGAGCATCACGCTCAAAGGCGGGTATCCGGTCTGCTTCGAGCGTGAAATCCTGCTGGCGGCGGGATTGCCCTATCTATATGTCACCATGCGCGTGCAATATCCGCAAACACCGCATTACGGTTACGATAAAGACGAAGCCCGCCGACTGGGGCAGTGCTGGGATAATCGCTGGCGTGAGGTCATGCCCTGCCAGGTCAGCCCGGCGCTGGCTGGCAGGCCGGAAAGTCCGCTGCGGGTCTGGAAGCATAATTATTTTGACCACGTCAGCACCTTCAGCCTGGACTACGGCCAGTTCTCGCAAAATACTGAACTGGACAGCCTCAACAACCACGTCACCAACGCCTGGACAGCCGTCTCAGACGGGGAACGCGGCCTGCTGGCAGCCCAGAGCGCCGATGCGACCAGCGGGATGGCCTTTTGTCCGCTGCGCACCCGGCGCGCCGGGTCAGCCTCGCGTGTTTTTCTCAACCCGTTCGGTAGTTATTGGGGGCGACAATATCGCTACGCAACCGCCGATACCGGGTTGGGGAACTTCATGGCCGTCAAAATGTCCGCGTCCGGGCATATCAAACCCTATGCGCCTTCGTACAATGGAAACACGCAGGAATTTCGCCTGCTGCTCGCGCCCTACACAGGCGACAGCCCTCCGCAAGCCATCCAGGATGACGCCAAAGCCTTTGCTTACCCCTACCTTGTTTTGAATGACGATACTTTAATCGCCCCACCCCCACACCGTCGCAGTATGGACACTTAATCACCTGACCCAACCCCACAAGGAGAGATGATGACTGCTGAAACCCAATACCCCAAACTTCGCTGGTTCGATTATATCCCCATCAACATCAACTGGTTCGCCATCACCCTGCGCTCGCAAGTGCTGGCCGGGCTGGTCATTCCCCTGTTGGTGCAGGAATTTGTCGGCGATGAACAAAAAGGCTCCTACTTTGGGGCAATTCGCCTGTGGGGATTGATGGTGGCGTTGCTGGCGCAAGCCCTGTTCGGGTTGCTTAGTGACCGCTCGCGCTTCAAGTGGGGACGCCGCCGTCCGTTTATCTTTGTCAGTTCCCTTTCAGAATCCATTGTCATCTTGGGGCTTGCCTGGGTTGCAGGGCTGCAGGGAATGACGGGATACGGCTTCCTGTTCGCCGCTTACATCCTGGCGATGATTTTTGCCAACATGGGTCATGCCGCCACCCAGGGCTTGATCCCCGATATCGTGCCACAGGAAAAGCGTGGCATTGCTTCGGGGTTGAAAATGTTGCTGGAAATCCCCCTGCCGTTGGTGCTGGTCGGTCTCGTCATCGCCCCGATGGTCAGCCGCGGCAACCTGACTGGGGCGCTGGTTGTGACAGTTACAGGCATGATAATTTGTATGGCAATCACCATGTTCGTGCGTGAAAAACAGCCCGAAAGCACCCCGGAGCCGCTGGATTGGAAACCCTTTATCAGCCTGGTGATGATGACGGTCGTCTTTACCGGTATCATTTTGGGGCTGGGAGAACTGGTCCGGGTGCTGATAAACAACCTGGGCGATGTCTCACAACTGACTTTTGGCGCAATCGGTATTATCGCCATGTTTGCGGCAGTGGTGGTTGGTATTTTCGCCAGCCTATCCATTCACCTGGACAAGACAGTCCGCCAGAGCCGGGCCTTTATCTGGTTTATCATCGCCCGCCTGGCCGCGCTGGTGGCAATTTTCAACATCACATCCTTCCTGCTGTATTTCCTTCAGGAAAAATTTGAGATGTCTGCCAGCGAAGCCGTTGCGTTGGCCGGACAACTGCCGATGGTGCTGGGCGGTTTCGTCATCGTGTTTGGCTTGGTGGCTGGCTGGCTTTCAGACCGCTTCAGCCGAAAACTGCTGACCATCGTCGGCGCGCTGATTGGCGCGTTGGGCGTGATGGTCATCATCCTCGGCCCCAACGTGCCAATGATGTTCGTCGCAGCGGGCCTGATTGGTTTGTCCTACTCGCTCTTCAACGTTGCCTCCTGGGCGCTTGGTACCGACATCATCCCCAAGGAACGCGCCGGGGAGTTTCTCGGTCTGCAAAACCTGGCCGGAGCCGGGGCGGGTGCCATCGGCGCTTATATTGGCGGAACGATTGCCGACCAATCCGGCTACGTCTTGCTGATGGGCATGTTCGGCGTCATGTTCCTGCTCTCCGCCGTTGCGACCCTTTTTATCAAGGTGGAAAAGAGTTGATACAAAAAATTCTTAAGCAACATGGTTCCCTGATATTTGCCTTAAAGAAGGCCGTATTTTGGGGTGTGAGCGCACGTACGCACGCTCACACCCCAAAATACGGGAACTTATCACCGGAATTCCCAAAAAGCCAGCAAATTTTACATACCAGGCGCCCAAATCGCAGTATAATTCGGCCATTCTGGAGGCCGCCATGGACGAGCCTGTCCTGGTACTCAATGCAAACTTTGAACCGATTCATGTCTGCAACACGCGCCGCGCCATCGGTCTCAT
>JAWOIR010000050.1:0-2736 GCA_046484545.1 Anaerolineales bacterium | reverse complement strand
TCGAAGGCAGGCTGCCAGACGCCCAGCACCATCAGCGGGGCGGCCAGCAGGAGAAACAGGAGTCCGCGCGGGGTGGGAAGCATCGATGCGCCGCTTTAGCGGGGAACTTCCACTTGTCCGAGCAGGCGTTGGATAACGGTATCCGCATCCAGTCCTTCGATTTCCGCTTCAGGCTTGAGCAGGATGCGGTGGCGATAGACGGGCGGGACAACGGTCTTGACATCGTCGGGGATGACGAAATCGCGTCCTTGAATGGCCGCCAGGGTTTTTGATGCCAACAGGACATGCGTGGCGGCGCGCGCGCTGGCCCCCAGGACAATATCGGGCGATTGGCGGCTGGCGGCGTTGATTTCGGCGACGTAGCGCAACACGCCTTCCTCGACGACGATTGCGCGCAGTGATTCGCGGATTTGCATAACCTGTTCAGCGCTGATGACGGGGGTCAGGTTGGCAGTCGCAAGGTCGTGGGCGTCGAAGCCGAGGTGGTAGCGGCGCATGATTTCGATTTCGTGCTCGATGTCGGAATAAGAGACCAGGATTTTGAACATGAAGCGGTCGAGTTGGGCTTCGGGTAGCGGATAGGTGCCTTCGTACTCGATGGGGTTCTGGGTGGCGATGACCATGAAAGGTTTGCCGAGTTCGTGGCGTTCGCCGTCCAGGTTGACCTGGCGCTCTTCCATGGCCTCGAGCAGGGCGGCCTGGGTTTTGGCCGGGGCGCGGTTGATTTCGTCGGCCAGCAGGAATTGGGTGAAAATGGGGCCTTTCCTGAGCGTGAAGCGGCTGGTGTTCATGTCGAAGACGCTGGTGCCGAGGATATCGGAGGGCATCAGGTCGGGGGTGAATTGCACGCGCGTAAATTTGGCCTGAACCATGTGCGCCAGGGTTTTTGCCATCAGGGTTTTGGCTGTGCCGGGGACGCCTTCGAGCAAGACGTGTCCGCCGGTGAACAGGGCGACGGCCAGCAGTTCAAAGGGTTCGTCGAGACCGACCAGGACTTTGGATGATTCTTCTTTTAGTTTTTCGTAAATAGGGCGGATTTCGGATGTTGGCATAGCATCTCCTTGACAATGCTCATTTCGTTATTGTTGTTTTCAAAAAACACTTTTCTTCCATCTCCCTTGCCCCCTTCCCGCTGGGAAGGGGAAAATGTGCGAAATTGGCTATTGGGGCAACTTTATGTTGCCCCAATAGCCAATTTCGCGCAATCTCTACGTGAACATTAAGATTCATTCAACCACTCCGCCGCTTCAGCGGCCAGCCTGACCATTTCGCTCTCGCCCAGGCGTTTTTTCTGCAAATTGGTCAGCAGGGATAGCAGGGCGGGCTGGTCAAGCGTGGGATTGTACCTGCCGAGCAGGGCGACATAGTCATCATCGGGCAGGGAGGGGTCGAGATGGTAGCGTTTGCCCAGCCTGCGTTTGAGGGCGCTGTGATACTGGTTCATCACCGGCCCGCGATGCCCGGCGCGGCGTCCGAGATTGGCAATCGCGCGGATGTATTCGAGCGGGGCGCGACGGCGCAGTTCGCGCGCGGGCGGCACCGGTCGTCCGAACAGGCGTCCCTGCAGCAGGATGCCCAGAAAAATCACCCCGGCGATGAAGAGCATGGCGCGTCCGATGGGGTTGTGTCGCAGCCACTGTTCCGGGCCAAGCACTTCCGAAATTGGGCCGCGTTCGCCGTGATGCCACTCGTTGAACCAGACCGGGCCATTATTCCCGGCCAGGCGCAGCAGGTTGAGCACCGCTTCGGGGGCGTTTTCGGCTTTCAACCCCAGGTTGCTGAACAGGGACGGCGCACTGGACAGAATCACGCGCCCTTCGCCCACCTGGAAGGCGACCAGGACGGGCCGGGTATTTTCATCGGCCAGGTAAGCGACATAATCGCCGCGCATTGAGGCCAGATAGTAATCTGTATCCAGCGCTATCGCATCCGCAATCAGCGGCTGGGCCAGGAGCGGGTTTTGCGCCAGGACGCTGGCAATTCCATTATTGGCAAAGTGCAGCGAAAACTGGTAATGCTGCGCCACCAGCCGGGTTCCACGTCCGGTTCCGGCCAAGACCAGGGTGTTGCCGCGCTGTACCCAGGTATCCAGGGCATCAATATCCACGTCGAGAACGTCTGCGGGTTCGAGCATCAGCAGCAGGCGGGCGTGGTCGGGCGGCTCGAAGGCTGACAGTCTATCCGGCAGGACTTCGTAGCCGAGGGCCGTCATCCACTCGCGCAGGGCCAGCGCGCCGTTTGGCTGGGAGGCGTAACTCGAATAAGGCGGCTTTTCGGCGCGCGCCTCTTCCCAGACAACCACAACAATCGTGACCAGCACCAGCATTACCAGCAGGCCAATCGCCAGCCAGGTATCGCGCTGAAGTCTCATTGCAGGTTCTCCAGTTCACGCACGCGGGCGGCATAACGTTGGTAGGACTCCTCGTCCAGCGGCTGGAATCCGTACCAGGCGCGGTCAAACACGCTGATAACCTCCCGCAACAGGCCCGCAACCCGCTCGTTCCCGGCTACCTGACGCAGGTACTCGCGGTTGGTCTTGGTGCGGTCATAGTACAGCAGGCCGCGCTCGTCCAGGATGAGCAGGGCGGAAAGATACAAATAGCGAACTGCGGTGCGGTAATCCCCAACCTGGGAAAACGAATCGGCCTGTTTCAACGCCTGGCGCGCGTTCAACGGCGCATCGTGCTGACCGTTGGCCTCCAGCGCGGCCTCGCTGATAAAATCCGAAAACATGGT
>JAWOIR010000016.1:0-2728 GCA_046484545.1 Anaerolineales bacterium | reverse complement strand
GACGGGGTTGGCACGCTGCTCGGCGCAACCAGCATTACCGCCGTCGACGAAAGCGGCGCGCTCGAAAAAACGGTGCGTCCCATCGCCGGGGCTTTTCCTGGCGTGCTGTGGGTCGAACCCTGGGTCGAAAGCAATCACTCGACCTTTGCCTTTCGTGGCATCCCGGTCCTGGCCCTGACTTCGGAGGGGACGCGCGCCTTGGCCCACCAGCCCTTCGACGACCTGGAGAACATGAGCGCCGAGAAACTGGAAGAAGCGGCCAGCCTGGCCGAGCGAATCGTGTGCACGCTAATTGAAAAGTAAAATATCCAAAAATAGACTATTGGGGCGGCATATGCCGCCCCAATAGTCTATTTTTGGTACCATCTTAAAATAACGGCCAGAAAATCGGCAATATCAGCAGAGTGACGATTATCAGGATGATGTTCAGCCACACGCCGACTTTGGCATAATCAAAGAATTTATAACCGCCAGGCCCCATAACGAGCACATTGGCCTGGTGTCCGACGGGGGTCAGGAAACTGGTCGAGGCGCCGATGACGGTTGCCAGCACAAAAGATTGCGGGTTTGCGCCCATGCTCAGGGCAATGTCAATCGCAATCGGCACAATCAGGACGGTTGCGGCGGCGTTGGACATCGGCTGTGTCACCAGCCCGGCAAAAACCATGATGCCTGCCAGGATGGCATACGGGCCAAATGTTCCCAGCGATGTGACAATATTATCAGCCAGAAATTGGGCGGTGCCGGTGCTTTCCATGGCAATACCGAGCGGTAGCATACCGGCAATCAGGAAAACGCTGCGCCAGACGATGCTCTGGTAGGCTTCGTCCATCGTCAGACAGCCGGTCAGCACCATGCCGATGGCACCAATCAACATGGCAGTGGCGATGTTGAATCCGAAAACGGTGGCGAGCAGTAAGACCAGCCCGGAAATGCCCAAGGCTATTGGCATTTTGTTTGTGCGGCGTTCTTCAATGTCTACCGGCTCGAGTACCAGGAAGTCGCCGCTTTCTTGCAGAGGGCCGATACGGCGGCGCGAGCCTTGCAGCAAGAGGGTGTCGCCAAATTTCAGGTTCACATCGCGCAGGCGGTCGGTGATGACTTCACCATGCCGCCAGATGGCCAGGGCAGTGAAACCGTACTGGTCGCGGAAGAGAATTTCTGACAACGATTTGCCAATAATTTCTGCACGCGGGGAGATGGTGGCTTCAAAAACATGGTTGTCCTGGTCGTCCAGGTCTCCCTGGAAATCCAGTTTGCGTTCGGATTCAATCAAAAAGCCCAGTTCTTCCTTGGCCTTGAGTAAATTCTCGATGGTGCCTTCAATGATAAGCAGGTCTTCGTTGCGAATACGGGCATCAGGAAACGGCACAATTTTGACTTTGTCACTGCGAATGATGGAAAGCACCGAAAGGTCGTACTGTGCGCCTAGTTGCGACTGGCTCAAAGTCTTTCCGGCCAGGGGGCTGTCCAACGGAATGCGAACTTCACTGATATATTCGCGCAGACTATTGAGCGAGACCTTTTCGAGCGATTCGCGTTTGGGCAACAGGTGGCGGCCAAGCACGACAAAGTAAACTACCCCAACCAAAAAGATAATAATACCGGTTGGGGTGAAATCGAAAAAGGAAAAACTGGGCATACCGCGTTCAGTCAGCATGCTGGCGGCCAGCACGTTGGGCGGCGTGCCAATCAGGGTCATGTTGCCGCCCATCAGCGAGGAAAAAGCCAGCGGAATAAGCAGGCGCGAAACCGGAATTTTGGCCTGGCGGGCAATGCCCATCACCGCCGGGAGCAATACCGCCACCGCGCCAATATTGTTCATAAAGGCCGACATGGTTCCGCAGGCTAGCATAATCACCGCAATCAGGCGCGGTTCGCTGTGGCCGGCCACCCGGGCGATTTGCTTGCCTAAAATATCGGCCACGCCGGTTTTAAACAATCCTGCAGAGACGATATAGACGGCCCAAACTGTGATGACCGCCGGGCTGGCGAATCCGCTGAAAGCCTCCTCGGCTGTGACAACCCCGCTTAGTGCCAAAGTCAGCAAGACCAGGATAGCAACGACATCAACACGCAGTTTTTCGGTTGCAAACAGGACGATTGCAACCGCAATCAATACCAATACAAACCCGATTTCGAAGGTCATCGCTTAGAACTCCTGGACAAAGGGATTCGAGACTTTTTCTTCGCCAACGGTTGTTTCAGGGCCGTGCCCGGAGAGCAGGCGGGTCTCTTCAGGCAGGCTATAGATTTGTTCACGGATGCTTTTTACCAGCGTATCCCAATTGCCGCCAGGCAGGTCGGTGCGCCCGACCGAGTGGGCGAAAATCAGGTCGCCGCAAAAGCAGACTTTTTCAGTCGCACAGTATAGCACGACATGGCCGGGGGTGTGACCGGGTGTAAAGCGCACTTCAAAGGTGTTGGAGCCCAGCCGCAGGGTTTGACCGTGCGTGAAATCAATGGTTGGTTCGGGGCCGGGGTCTATGTTCAGGCCGAACATCTTTGCGCCGCCGCCCGCGCGCCAAAGAACATGATCTTCGGGATGCAGGGCCACCAGCGGCAAGGGGTTGAGCGCGTCGGCGATGGCTGCCGCGCCGCCGATATGGTCGAAATGGGCGTGGGTATACCACAAATGGCCGATGCGCCATCCGCGCTTTTGGGCTTCAGCCAGGATGAGATGCCCGTCCCAGGACGGGTCTATGACCACTGCTTCATTGGTCTGTGG
>JAWOIR010000409.1:0-2754 GCA_046484545.1 Anaerolineales bacterium | reverse complement strand
GGGGCGCATCCGGATGGCGCTTGTAGAAAATCTGCGCCGCGCGGCGCGGGCCCATGGTGTGACTGCTGGAGGGGCCAACCCCAATCCGAAAGAATTCTTTGAGTGAGTTCATGCCGAAAGTGTACCAGATTGCGCCCCATGAGGGTACAATTTCCATACAGATTTCCCCAACCCCCAAAGAGAAGCCCATGCCCATTCAAAATGATTTACTTGCATTAGACGGCGAATCACTGACCATCGCAGATGTGGTCGCCGTTGCCCAGCAGCCCGAAATCCAGGTCACGCTCAGTGAATCAGCCTGGGAGCGCGTTCGGCGCGCGGCCCAGGCTGTGCAGGATTTTGTCGCCCGCGGTCAGGTCATCTACGGAATCACGACCGGATTTGGCGCGTTCAAAGACAAAATCATCTCAAAGGAACAGGTCGAGCAATTACAGCGCAATATCCTGGTCAGCCATGCCGTCGGTGTCGGCCAGTTGCTCGACCAGCCGACCACACGCGCCATGATGCTGATTCGCGCCAATACGCTGGCCAAGGGACACTCCGGCATCCGCGAAGAGACCCTGCGCTTGCTGCTCGAAATGCTCAATCGCGGCGTTTATCCGCTCATCCCCGAGCAAGGCTCGCTCGGCGCGAGCGGCGACCTGGCCCCGCTGGCGCACATGGCCCTGCCGCTGATTGGCGAGGGCGAGGCCTTTTATAAGGGTGAGCGCATGTCCGGCGCAACAGCCCTGCAAAAAGCCGGACTCGCGTCTGTGACCCTGACCGCCAAAGAAGGCCTGGCCCTGACCAACGGCACAACCCTGATGAACGCCATCGGCGTGCTGGTCACGGATAAAGCCGAGATGCTGGCCCAGGCCGCCGACCTGGCCGGGGCGCTCAGCCTGGAGGCCATGCACGGCACGCCGCGCGCCTTCGACGCCCGCATCCACGCCGCCCGCCCGCATCCGCGCCAGGTGGAGTGCGCCGCTTTCATGCGCGAACTCATCGCCGGTTCGACCTTCACCCGACCGGACGACCCGCTCAATGTTCAGGATGCCTACACGCTGCGCTGCATCCCGCAGGTACATGGCGCCGTCCGCGACGCCATCGCTTATGCCCGCTGGGTGATGGAAATCGAACTCAATTCGGTCACCGACAACCCGCTGATTTTCTTTGACGAAAATGACAATGCCGAGGTTATCTCCGGCGGCAACTTTCACGGGGAACCGCTGGCCATTGCCATGGACTATCTCGCGCTCGCGCTGACCGAGTTGGGCAACATCTCCGAACGGCGCATCGCCCGACTGGTGGATGCGGCTAGTAACAAAAACATCCTGCCGGCATTTCTGGTCGAGGAGGGCGGGGTCAACTCCGGCTTGATGCTCGTTCAATACACCGCGGCCGCGCTGGCTTCCGAGAACAAAGTCCTGGCCCACCCTGCCAGCGTGGACACGCTCTCGACCTCGGCCAACATCGAAGACCACGTCAGCATGGGGCCAGCCGCTGCCCGCCAGGCACGCGAGATTGCCGGGAACATCGAGACCATCCTGGCCCTCGAACTGATGTCCGCTGCCCAGGGCATCGACTTCCGCCGCAAAGCCCTCGGGCCGGATACCAAACTCGGAAAGGGAACCGCCCCGGCTTACGAAATCATCCGCCAGCACATCCCCTTCATTGAAAAAGACGTGGTCATGTATCCGCACATAGAAACCGCCCGCCGCCTGCTGTCCGAGGGGCAGCTGACGGCGCACCTCGAAAGCAGAAAAGTATAAACTCTATGAGCCACGCATCCCTGGCACGCCAATTTGAAACCGCCTGGAAATTGACCAGTTATCACCTCGACACCCTGACCACCGCAGAATGCTTGTGGCGACCGGCGGCCAAAGGGCTGCACGTCCACCAATCTGCGGACGGTCTCTGGCGCGCCGAGTGGCCGGAAAGCGAAGGCTACGACCTCGGCCCGCCCAGCATCGCCTGGCTGACCTGGCACATCATCTTCTGGTGGTCGATGGCCCTCAACCACAACTTCGGCGACGGAACGCTCACCCGCGAAAACATCCCCTGGCCCGGCAGCGCGGAAGCCGCCTGTGAACAGATTAAAAACCTGCAAATTCGCTGGCATGAAACCCTCGATGCGCTCAACGCCGGCGATTTACGCTCGACGGAACACACCCGCTGGCCATTTCAAGACCGCCCCTTGGAGGATGTTATCGCCTGGGTCAACATCGAACTGACCAAGAATGCTTCCGAAATTGGCTATGCGCGTTTTTTGTACGCCGTCAGAAATGCGGAACAAGCGGCTGATTAGCGCGTGCTGAACCAATCCTTTAGAATTTCCGATTTGCACACGACAAGCGAAAAAAACTGGCAGTTGACGGGGCGCCAGGAAACAAGGAAAATAGACCTGTACAAACAGCTATTATTTGGCTCTTTGAGAATTCCCGTGATAAGTTCGCGTATTTTAGGGTATGAGCCGTGCGCGTGCGCACGGCTCATACCCTAAAATATGGACTTCTTTACGGCAAATGCCAGAGAACCTATTATTTTCTGTGGTAAAACCAACCCCATGACCCCTGAAATCATTCCCCGCCCCGAGCTTGATAAATTTCTCAGCATCCATGCCTTGCAACAGCAAAGCGAGCATTCGCCAGACGAACCGCCATTCAAGGATTTGCTGGCCTGGATGGACAAAAAGCAAAACGGACAAACCCTGCTGGAACGCAAATGTCAGCCGGGCGAGGTTATCATCCGCGAGGGCGAAGCGGGAAACGTCTT